>JBASML010000278.1:0-7835 GCA_049656845.1 Syntrophaceticus sp. | reverse complement strand
GAAAACAACCCGTTTTACCGGTAAGGATTGTCAATAGGTAGATCAAAGAATTGCCTATGATCCCGGTGGATGTAAAAAGACTTACAGTGATAAAAATAGCTGCAGTAAAAAGCAGTACCCCGATAATTTCATATTTTAGATTATCCTGTCCGGCACGGCGTTTCTTAACTTTTGCAGACATTTTCTGATCCCTTCCCCTCTCCTCTTCCTCCCAAATTATAACACTTCTCAGCTGTAAGGAAAACCGCATTATTTAGCGGTGATCGTCAATAATAATAGCAAAGATTTTTTGTGAAGGGATGGTTTTTAATGCAAGACAAGCAGCAACCAACCCCCCCGCAAATTCCATCGAAACAAAAAAAACAAATGCAAGGGGTAAGAAAAATCGATTCCATTAAAGAATTCGGTCAACTAGATGTACCTACTGCTAAAACCAATATTCACTGTCTTACTATTATAGGACAAATCGAAGGTCATTTAATCCTACCACCCCAAAATAAAACAACAAAATATGAGCATATAATTCCGCAATTAGTAGCCATTGAACAAAACCCTGATATTGAAGGCCTGCTTATCATTTTAAATACTGTAGGAGGAGATGTCGAGGCGGGACTTGCCATTGCAGAGATCATTGTCAGTATGAGCAAGCCAACCGTTTCCCTGGTCCTAGGAGGAGGCCACTCCATCGGGGTTCCAGTCGCTGTAAGCTCGCGTTTTTCCTTTATAGCTGAAACAGCCACTATGACCATCCACCCCATCAGGTTGTCAGGACTTGTGATCGGCGTTCCACAAACTTACGAATACCTGGACAAAATGCAGGACCGAGTAATCCGCTTTGTAGAAGAACACTCCCGCATCTCCCAGCAGAAATTCAGAGAGCTGATGTTTCAAACAGGTGAATTAGCTAGGGATATCGGCACAGTTCTTGTGGGTAAAGATGCTGTAGAGGTAGGGCTAATTGATGCTGTAGGGGGAGTAGGAGATGCCATCAAAAAGCTTCAGGAAATGATCAAAGAAGAAAAACAGAAGGAGGCCATCCATTGATCTTATATACACCTCTCCCGCTAGAGCTAGTAATGTCAGCCGAAGACACCCCATCACCTTATCAGGAGATTGAGCTTGATGGGGTAACCCTGGTGGTACAACCTACAGCTGCTGGAATGGGTAAGATAGTTCAGATCAGGAGCACAGATCCTGGTGTCTATCTCAGGCCGGAGTTCCAACCGGGGCAGCAGGTTTCACTTTCTCAATTCCAATCCTAAAAAACCATAGTGGCGATGATTAGGAAATCTATAACTTAATCTATAACATAATAATGTTTAGATGGACTGAACAATTATAAAGAATACCACATAATTAATAGTTAAAGGGGATGCATATGAATCCTATACATCCCCTTCTCTTTTACTTAACCGATTAGATCAGACCTCCATGATGATCGGCAGGATCATCGGCCTTCTTCTCGTCCGCTCATAGAAAAACTTGCCAACCGTTTCTCTAACACATGACTTTATTGCCGCCCATTCTGTTGTTCGTTGGAGTTCACATAATTTGAGGATGGAGCGTACCCTTTCTTTCGCCTCTTCTATTAACTCCTCCGACTCCCTTACATAAACAAATCCACGAGAAATGATGTCTGGTCCTGCCACAACTTCACCAGTATCTTGATTCATTGTCAAAACAATGATCACCAGGCCATCCTGAGAAAGTTGCTTTCTGTCGCGGAGAACAATATTCCCTACATCTCCTACGCCAAGGCCATCCACCAGGACCCTTCCAGCTGTCACTCTTCCAGCCACTGTACCCCGCTCATGGTTAAATTCCAACACCTGTCCATTTTCCATCACAAAGATATTTTCCGGGGGAATTCCCACATCCTCTGCCAGTTGAGCATGCTTGATCAGGTGCCTGTATTCTCCATGAACCGGGATAAAGAACTTCGGTTTAACGAGATTCAACATCAGTTTTAGTTCCTCCTGGCTGGCATGACCTGAAACATGTACACCAGAAACTGATTCGTAGATTACCTGGGCACCCTGCCTGAAAAGCTGATCGATAGTCCTGTGCACCATTTTTTCATTACCAGGAATGGGGCTAGCGGAAATAATCACTGTATCACCCGGTATGATCTCGATTCTCTTATGATCACACATAGCCATCCTGGTAAGAGCAGACATCGGCTCCCCTTGGCTCCCGGTTGTTAAGACAACGACCTTATCTTTGGGATATATCATAAGATCATCGAGCTCAATAAGGGTCCCTTCGGGAACTTCGAGAAAACCAAGTTCTCTGGCAATATTCACCACATTGACCATGCTGCGCCCTACAACCGCAACCTTTCTTTTATATTTGGCAGCGGTGGTTATTGCCAGTTGAATGCGATGGATATTAGAAGCAAAACTGGCAATAATAATTCGCTCTTTAGCATTGCGAAAGGTATCATCAAAGGTATCAGCAACAACACGTTCCGATAAAGTATATCCTGGCCTTTCAGCATTGGTACTATCTGACAATAACACCAGGACCCCTTCTTTGCCGAGTTCAGCAAACTTATGGTAATCAGTGGTCTGATTGTTTACTGGGGTCTGATCGAGCTTAAAGTCACCTGTATGCACAACAGTTCCTACTGGGGTTTTAATTCCTAAAGCCACCACATCAGCAATACTATGGCTTACACGAATAAACTCTATTTTAAATTTCCCCAATTTAATTGTTTGACCAGCACAAACGCAGTGTGTTTCCGCATGATCAACATAACTGCTCTCCTTCAGTTTAGCTTCCAAAAGACCTAATGTCAGTTTGGTGCCATAAATGGGGGCATTAACTTCTCGCAATATATAAGGAAGCCCACCGATGTGGTCTTCATGTCCATGTGTGAGAATAATACCCCTGATATGTTTCCTGTTTTCCACCAGATATGTTATATCTGGGATCACCAGGTCAATGCCCAGCATTTCATCATCGGGAAACATAAGGCCACTGTCAATAACGATTATATCGTCTTCGTACCTTAGCACCATCATGTTTTTACCGATCTCGCCAAGGCCGCCCAGTGGTATAATTTTTAGACAACTACCCTTCATAATTCACCTCCTAACTTCTTTTTTTATAAATAAAAAACCTACCTCTAAACGTCGAAAGGTAGGTTAGTAATCTCCAAAACAGCCGTTCCCTTTCATTTTTACATTATACTGCTTAATGCCCTAAAAGACAAGCAAGCTAAGGAAGAAACAGGCCTAGGTCTCCCATGACTTTTTTGATGGCATCAATTTCTTGTTCAGTCGCTGGCACAAGAGGTAGTCGTGGAGCACCTGCCTTAATACCGATTAATTCTAAAGCTGCCTTAACTGGAACAGGGTTTGCGGTAATAAATAAGACCTTATACAGCGGGAAAAGCCTCAAATGCATTTCACGTGCAGCCTTAACCTTTCCCGTTACAAATGAGGTAACCATTTCCTCTATCATTTTCCCCACCAGGTGAGCAGCAACACTGATCACACCATATCCGCCTACAGAAAGCATCGGTAGGGTAATAGAGTCATCCCCACTATAAATTAGAAAATCATCAGGTGTTGTTCTTTTGATTTCTGCTACCTGGTCCAAGCTGCCACTGGCTTCTTTAACAGCCACAATGTTCTCTATTTCTGCTAACCTGGCTACAGTTCCCGGCAGCATATTTAATGATGTACGGCCTGGAACATTATACAAAATCACAGGTAAACTGGTTTCCTGAGCAATAGCCCTAAAATGCTGGTATAAGCCTTCCTGGCTGGGTTTATTGTAATAAGGTGTCACTAGCATAATTCCATCACAGCCCACTTTTTCCGCTTGTTTAGTTAATTCAATGGATGCTGCTGTGTTATTGGAACCAGTTCCTGCAATTACAGCTGCCTTACCGCTCACCGCATCTTTGACTGCTTTAAACAGCTGGCATTTTTCCTCAACTGAAAGGACAGGGGACTCGCCAGTGGTGCCGGCAACAACAATCCCCTCTGATCCTGTTTCCACCAGGTGGCATGCTAGTTTCCCGGCCTCTTCATAGTTCACTTCCCCATTTTCTTTCATCGGGGTAACCATTGCCGTTAAAATACGCCCAAAACCCTTCACCTTTGTCACTCCTCATTAAAAAATCGATTTATAACAGGTTTCTGCTGCAAAGAAGTTCGGCAATTTGTATAGCATTAGTCGCTGCACCCTTACGCAGCTGGTCAGAGACAATCCAATAATTTAATCCCTGCTCTTGTGAAAAGTCTTTTCTGATCCTGCCAACAAACACCTCATCCCGATTCGATGTAAACAATGGCATAGGATACTGTAAGTTCTCCGGATCATCCTGTACGATAATTCCCGGGGCATTCCTCAAAACTTCTCTGGCTTCTTGTGCTGTAAGCATTCGTTCAGTTTCAATATTCACAGATTCCGAATGGCTGCGCAGCACCGGAACCCTGACAGTTGTCGCAGTAATCTGAATTTCTGGGTCATGAAGGATCTTTCGGGTTTCATAGAGCAGTTTCATCTCTTCCCTGGAATAACCGTTTTCATCAAAAACATCTATATGTGGGATGAGATTAAAGGCAATCTGGTGATCAAATACCTGGGGTTGATTAACCTTCTCTCCAGCTAACACTTGCCTGGTCTGGAGCAGCAGTTCATCCACCGCTTCTCTTCCTGCACCTGATACCGCCTGCATTGTGGTAACAACCGCCCTTTTGACTTTAGCAATTTGATGAATTGGTTTTAATGGTACAACAAAGATAGTTGTAGAGCAGTTAGGATTGGAGATAATCCCCTTGTGTTTTTTCACATCATCAGGATTTACCTCGGGAACAACCAGAGGAACATCTGGATCCAATCTGAAGGCACTGCTGTTGTCAACCACCACAGCACCCCTTTTAACAGCTTCAGGAACAAGCTCCTTGCTGATAGGCCCTCCCGCAAAAAAAGCAATGTCCACCCCTTGAAAAGAATCAGGTTTGGCTTGAAAAACTGTCAGTTCCTCATTACAAAAACTTAATTTTTTTCCCTGGGACCTAGCGCTTGCTAAGAGTTTTAGATCGGATATTGGAAAGTTTCTTTCTTGGAGAACAGTCATTAGCTCCTGGCCAACAGCGCCTGTTGCTCCAACAATAGCAACATGAAAACCTTTAGACATTCAAATAAACCTCCTACAGTCTCTGGTTCATTAAAGAATATAAATTAGACATCGAAATCAAATGTCCTCTTGATAGTATTAATTAAGTTTGTATTCCACTAAAACAGGCTGTACCTGCTTTCCCTCTAGAGCATTTATAACAGTATCTATTATTTTATCCATCTGAGCTACTAATGAATTCGGTTTTATTGCCGGGTTATCCTGCCCGAAGGGTACTAAATAAATACTTTTTGTGTTGAGCAGGATAGCAATATTCTTGGCATTAAAGCCAAGTCCGTCGTTTGTAGAAATGGCAATCACCACAGGCCGCTGGTTTCGTAAGTGTGCTTTGATTGCCATTAAAGCAGGTGTATCGGTAATTCCGTTGGCCAGTTTCGCCAGGGTATTACCAGTGCAAGGTGCTGCAACTAGTATATCAAACAGTTTGCTTGGCCCAACCGGTTCAGCATCTACTATCGTTTTAATTAAGGGTTTCTTTGTTAATTCCTCTAGTTTGGCACACCACTCTGTAGATTTACCAAACCTGGTATCAGTAGTACTCACAGCATAAGAGACTACAGGGAAAACCTCTGCTCCCTCAGAAACTAATTTTTCGATTTCTGTTATTGTTTGGGCAAGTGTACAATGGGAACCTGTTACCACAAATCCCACACGGATACCTTTGAGAAACATCTCAGGCACCTCCCATACCTATTCTCTAAAAATACTCATGAGGCACTTCTCTGAGAATAAGTTGGGGAATTACCTGAGCTAGGATCTTGCCGCTTGTTTTTGGTGCTACTATTCCCGGTAAGCTTGGAGTTAAAATAGCCTGAATTCCCAATCGTTTCGCTGCAGTAAAATCAGTTCCCCCAGGAGATGATGCAACATCAATAATCAGAGTATCCTTGTTAAGAAGAGAAAGCAGCTTTTCATCAAGTATCATAGCTGGTACGGTGTTAAAGATTACGTCAGCTTCAAAAATCGACTGATGCAACTGGTTGCAGTGCAAGGGACGGTATCCCATTTCAATGGCCCGGGCGAGATCTGAACGTCTCCTGGCAACAACAGTTGTTCTAGCACCGATACCCTGGAGCATTCGAGCAAGTGTCTTTCCCAGTCTTCCAAAACCCAGTACAAAGGAATTGCTCCCATGGATAGTGATTGTTAGTTTTTCCATAGCTAACTGCAGGGCTCCTTCAGCCGAAGGAATGGAATTCAATACAGCAACAGTGTCCATCTCCGCGATCTCAATCATATTCCACCGATATTTATGTGCCCATTCCTTCACAAAATCCCGGGCAAAACCAATAATCACAAGAACCCCTTCAGGGATGGTAGCGGCAATTTCAGGGGATAGCCGGAGAGTTATATCCTGGTCAAGTGTTTTAATATTTCCCTCCGAATCTGTGCCTCCCATAGGAAGGATTAGAACCTGAGCCTTATGTAGTGCTGCCTCCAATCTATCCACAAGGCGAACCTGGTTCAACTCAGGACAGGGAGAAAACCCTACTGCAGAAACACTCGCACCTAATTTAACAAGCTCTTGCATTAAATAGATGTCCCGTCGATCCCCTCCAATGATGGCTATTTTAATTCCCCTCAAATCCAAGCCCATTCGTCATTCCCCTCCTTCCCCTCATCATTACTGACGGTAACAGTATATGAGGGGAAAAAGAAGAAGGTGCTTTTGCATTTATTAGAGAATCTTTTCTAGTCCTACCACCACTCCCTTGAGTCCACAGACCTTACGAATAGCCATAATTACACCAGGCATGAAAGATTCTCTATGCAGGGAATCATGCCTAATAGTAAGAGTTTGTCCAGGTGCACCAAAGATTACTTCCTGATGGGCAATTAATCCTGGTAAGCGCACACTGTGGATCCTGATTCCTTCAAATTCTCCGCCCCTTACCCCGGTCAATTTTTCGTATTCATCCGGATGCCCTTGTTTTAAGGGTTCTCTTTCCTGTTGGATCATCTGTGCAGTTTTGAGTGCAGTACCAGAAGGAGCATCGATCTTTTGATCGTGATGCATTTCTATTATTTCTACATTTTTAAAATAACGTGCTGCGCTCTTGGCAAAATTCATCATCAATACTGCTCCCAGGGCAAAATTGGGTGCGATCAAGACTGCTTTGCCAGCTATTGCAGCTAGTTTTTCTAATTCGGCAATTCCTACCACATCTAATCCTGTAGTACCAATAACCGGCGAAACACCATTTTCCAGAGCTGCTTTAGCATTCTGAAGAACAGCCTGGGGGTTTGTGAAATCAACCAAGACATCGGCCTGGGTAGATGAAAGAACCTGATTCAGGTTTTCACTGATCCTAATCTTTATTCCCGGAACCCCGATCAACTCTCCTAGATCTTCCCCCGCTTTCCTGGGATCCACTGCTCCAACAAGTTTTAATTCTGGTGCCTCAGCAAGAACAGCTTTTGCTGTTTCTTTGCCCATTTTTCCCGCAACTCCGGTAATCACTACACGAATTTCGTTACTCACTTTGAATCTGCCCCATTTCTTTAGAACGATCTTCCTTTATTCTCATATAGATGACGCTTTCTGTCAATAAAGGTTTCCTCTTTTCGAAAAATAAAAAAACCCCGAGAAAACAGGGTTTTTCATGGCTGCTTAAAGATACCTTTTATATTGTGAATAGGTTTCATCTAAGTCGACAATAATTACTTCACTGCCGACCTTTTT
>JBASML010000277.1:0-8598 GCA_049656845.1 Syntrophaceticus sp. | reverse complement strand
TTTGGATAGGGCCTCTTGAAGCACAATCTATTGCCATGGCACTTCAGGGGGTCATCACCCCTAGGCCTATGACCCATGACCTTATGAAAAACGTTTGCGATAACCTGGGTGCTTCAGTGCGCAGTGTTGAAATTAACGATATCCATGAGGGCACCTATTATGCTAAATTGAATATTCAAACAATATCTGGAGAATGCGTTTTAGATTCCCGACCCAGTGATGCTATTGCTCTTGCTCTGAGAACTGGTGCACCTATCTATATCTCAGAAAAAGTTGCTGAGTACACTCTCTCAGTTGAGGAGCTGGTGGATGAAAGCCAACAGGAAGAGCTAAGAAAAATCCTAGGGTTAGAAGGTCCAGAAGACTTCAAGAAATCGTTACATTAATTGAAAATAGAACTAGAATTGAAAATAGAGCTAGAAAAAGAGGGGCGTAAACCCCTCTTTTTTCCTCATCATTTTATTGTATAACTCCAATTCAAGCCATTATTGTTGTCCCAGTTGTCAGCACTGTCTTTAAAGCAGAAGTTAAATTGACCTTCCCTGTCAATTTTGATGTTTTTTTCCCACTCATTACCTACCTTATCCATGCGGTAATCATAGATACTCTGCCAGGGACCTGTACCATAGCCGGTGTGTAAAAAAACCTGATCTGCCCCTGACCCAGCAAGCAAACCATGGTATCTTATTTTTACCGTCTCTCCTGTTTTACTGGGCACCGGTGAAATACTAAAACCTGGATGTAAATTGTACACTAAGGACCCCTCCTTGGAATATCTTTATGATTAGTATGAAAAAGGAGGTAGCCTTTTATGCTTTCTTAGAGGACTATTTTTTTCAAGCGTCTGGTAACCACTGAACCCATTACATATAAAGCTGCTGTAGAAAGATATTCAGGAGCTGAAGCATCAAAAATCATGTTTGCTCTGGCAGGGAACTCCTCATCAGCAACCCACAAAATTATTGCAACGGGTATTCTCGGAAAAACAGGAATTATTACTCCGAGATCACCCATCCCTATTTCCTGCCCACCCAAAGAGCGCGATACTTGCAGCAGTTTTCCAGGTTGTCCGCCAAATGCCCTGGCCAGCGGCTCGATCGCTTCAGTTATGAAAGGCCGATTATGCAGCATTCCGTTCGGCAGTTCAGCAAAAGATATCCAATGCTCAGATAAGGGACTCCCAGTTGCTTGAGCCAGGTACTGCAGAATCAAAGACTGTTCATCCAACGGAAGGTCCATGGGATCATGGGAACTTGTGATCTCCCCCTCTGGGTAGGAAATTAAATAGAACCTATTGAAATAAGCAATCCTGATTTCTTTTGTTACTGGATCATACTCAGCCCCACTTAACTTAGCCATTCTCTCTGGACAGGAAATTGCAAATTCATCTTTTGCCTGGCGAAAAGTTTCAGAAAACAAGGCTTCACCTCCCCTAGATTCAATAGGTCTTACTCAGTAATTCAGCAAGATGCATTACTTGGACAGGTATTTCTTCTAGCTTTAGCATATGCTGTATTTGCATAATGCAAGAAGGGCATCCTGTTGTTACTATCTCTGCACCTGAATCTATTATATTAAGCGCTTTCCGGTATCCGATCTGTTTAGCGAGATTGTAGTGTGTAAGATTAAATGATCCTGCTGCTCCACAGCACCGGTCTGGCTCCTTCATTTCTTTGAAAGTAACCCCGGGAAGAGCCTTGATCAACCTCCGAGGTGCATCAACAACTCCCTGCCCACGTCGCAGATGACACGGATCATGATAGGTCACTATACTTTTGAGTTCTTTATCTCCAGGCTGAAAATCGATGACATCATCAAACAATTGGCTAAAATCAACCACTTTTTGAGCAAAGGATCGCGCATCTTTGCCCCCTACAAGATCACCATATTCATGAAGCATACTTCCACAGGAGGCGCAGTCAGTAATAATAACATCAACCCCTGCCTTCTCAAAAACCTCAATGTTTCTACGAGCCAGCTGAACTGCTGATTCCTCATCACCACTGGCCAAAGCAGGAAGTCCACAACACCACTGTTCAGGAATTACCACTTCCAAGGGATGGTTCTTGAGCACCTTGAGAACAGCATGGCCGGTTTCCGCAAAGACATAGTTGGTAAGACATCCTGTATAATAGCCTACTCTCAGCTGCGGATTGCTAGCTGTTAAAGTACCTGGTACCTGGGCTCGAAAAGGAATCCTGTTCATCCTGGGAAGGAGTCTTTCTTTACTGGCAAGATCTCCACCAAGAAGGCCCAAGATATGGGTTTTTCGGACAAGCCATTGCAACCCGCTATGCTGGTAAAGGTAAGCCATTTTCGCTGCCATTGTTAACCTGCCATTATTCTGAAGAAGATGCTGGAAAACATTTTTTTTGACAAAAGAAACACCTTTTTCCTGAGCGATTTCCCGGCGAATGGAGAGAACAAGTTTATCTACAGGTATACGGTTTGGACACTGAACAGTACATGCTTTACACAACAAACAGAGGCTCATAAGTTCCATCATCTTCGGGGAAAGATCCAGGTTGCCTTCCAGGTAGTTTTTTATCAGAAACAGCTTTCCTCTGGCAACCAAAGGCTCACTATAGGTTTCTCCGTAAAGTGGGCAAACCGCCTGGCATCCCCCACATTTGCTGCAACGGTTAAGATACTCTTGAATGGTGTCCTTATCCATCACTTTCACTCCAGAATATCTTACCTGGGTTGAGTATGTTGTTGGGATCTAGAGCCTCTTTGATTTTCCTCATTACTTCAAACCCTGCCTCACCTGTCTCCACTTTCAAGTAAGGGGCCTTCATTGTTCCAATGCCGTGTTCACCCGAGAGTGTTCCTCCAAGCTCTACAGCTGCCTTAAACAGTTCACCAATTGCCTTTTCCACCCTCTCCATCTCTTCTCTATCTGTTTGATCACAGAGAATGTTAGGGTGTAAATTGCCATCCCCAGCGTGACCAAATATAACAAGATCAAGATTATATCTAGAAGCAATTTCTTTCAGCTTTCTGACCATCTTCGGGATAGCCATCCGCGGGACTGATATATCCTCACTGATTTTTGTTGGCTTGATCTGCACAACCGCTGCAGATACAGCCCTACGCGCAGCCCAAATGCCCTCGCGCTCTTCCTCTGTTTCCGCAATCTTGATCTCCCGAGCACCGCAGGACCGGCAAAGTTCTGCTACTTCCTGGGCTTGATTGTCCAGCAGAACCCGAGGACCATCCACCTCGATAATTAAAATGGCTTCCGCATCCAAAGGTAAGCCCATCTGCCTGTGATTTTCCACACACTGGATAGTTCGGTCATCCATCATCTCCAGGGTAACGGGGATTATCCCCCGTTTGATAATCTGACTCACACTTTGGGCAGCATCATCTAAACTATCATAAATCACCATCAGCGTTTTTTTAGCCTCAGGCTTAGGAATCAAACGTAGATATATTTTAGTAATTATCCCTAATGTCCCCTCAGATCCTGTATAGAGGCGCAGTAGATCATAGCCTGTTACAGATTTGACGGTTTTCCCTCCGGTCTTGACCACCTCTCCAGTAGGTGTGACAACCTCCAGCCCAAGCACATAATCCCGGGTCACTCCATATTTAAAAGCCCGGGGACCACCGGCGCACTCTGCAACATTTCCACCTATTGTAGAGGTTTTGAGGCTGGCAGGATCCGGCGGATAAAAAAGTCCTCTCTTCTCTACCTCTTCCTGAATTTTGTAAGTAATCACCCCTGGTTCTACAATTGCAACCAGGTTGTCTTCATCGATTTCTAAGATTTTGTTCATCCTGGTTAGATCAACAACCACACCACCTGCAACCGGCAAGGAACCTCCACTCAAACCAGTTCCCGCCCCGCGCGGAACTAACGGAAAGCGGTACTTATTAGCCAGTTTAACTATTTCTTGTATTTGCACAGTAGAGCAGGGTCGGACAACAAGCTCAGGAGCATAGGCTTTGGGAGTGCTGTCATAGGCATAACAAAGCAGCTCTTCTTTGGTTGTTAATACATTTTCACTTCCTACAATTTTTTTAATCTCTTTGATAACAGTATTAGATAGCATGACTCCTCCCCCATAAATTAAAAAGCATCTTTAAAGTGATGGATAGTATAATTACCTGATTTGTTGAACATAACAGCTATAACATCGAAACGCGGCTGTAAGTCTTCTTTCCCTTTATACAGCAGATAATATTCTGCCAATCTCCTGATTCTGGCCTGTTTAACTGGCCCCACAGCTTCCTGAGGTACCCCATATAGGGTGCTGCGCCTTGATTTCACCTCAATAAAAACAAGGATTTCCCCATCCTGCATAATCAAATCCACTTCACCAAAACGGCAGCGGAAATTCCTCTCCCAAAGACGGTATCCTAATCGGGATAAAAAAGAAAGAGCCATCTCTTCGCCAAGCATCCCCAATTCGCGAGAAGAATTCATCTTTTATCTCAACCTCTGATCCAGCCGGTATACAAAAACAAGCACCTCAGCCACAGCCTCATAAAGTTCAGGTGGTATCTCGGTGTTCAAAGGGGAATTAACCAATAACGCCGCCAGGCTACCATTCTGATATAAAGGCACCCCACTCTCAGTTGCTTTTTCAACAATGCGATGAGCTGTTTCTCCTTGTCCCGCTGCTATCACCCGCGGTGCATTATCTTGCTCTTTTTTGTACTTTAATGCAACGGCATACCTTCGAGATTCCATCCTACCAACCTCCCCATCTCCCATCATTATATAAAAAGATCAAAAGAACGTGGAGTTCTTTTCATGAGAAGGTGTTTTACTCTTGATTCTACCTTACACCCCGCCCATTGCACTTGGAAACGTCCCTTCTCTAACCTGGCAGCCAATTCAGGCCAGTAACTATCAAAGAGTTCCTTTGTTTCAAGTTTTTCTACAATTGTCTGTAACTCAAGAACTCCTGCATCCAACTTCATATCAATTTCTAACCTTCCCAGCCTTTCTGTCTCCACCAGCAGCAGAAACTGTAACTGCGTTTTCTCTCCCTGTGGTGATGGAAACAAGTAGGCTTCACATTCAACTGGTAAGTAAAGAAAAAGCGGAAGATAGTAAAAAACACTCCCTGTAAATATTTCCTGTGCCTGAGCAAAAAACTGTCCCCCGATCAGCTGCCTACCCAATTCCTCAAATCCTGGAAAACACTTATTCAATGCTTCTGTAAGTGAACATTCAGGATGTTTCCGGATAAATTGAAACAATCTCTGCAGTCCTTCACAGCACTGGCGTAAACGAAAAGCTATCTGATCTTTACTGTTTAGCTTGTTGTGCATATCTAGACTAAAAAAAAGAGATGATGTAAATAGCGCTATCGCTTGTATTAAACCTGCAGAATCAATGCCTAGCTTTGTGGAAATAACTGCTGCTAAAACATTTCCAGGAGTTCCATCGCCAAGCAGCCTCAATATATTACCTGCTTTAATAATATTATTTTCCGTAAGAGGCACACCTAACCAGCGCAAGGCGTGGATAATATCAATTTCCGGTTTTACCGATGCACCCCAGCTTTCTAATGAAACCCTAGTTTTACCTGGAGCATCTGCAGCTGAAAGTTCCTTGAGAATACGCCAAATTGTGCTTTCTCCTGACTTCTCTTCCATGACAATGATAACTTGATGCCTGGACAAGGGGATATCCGATCTTACTTTCATTGTCTCACCATTTACAGAAACAACAGCTGTACCCTCTGCAGCATCCAGGATTTTCACTGCAAAAATCTGCCCTCGGGTAACTGGAGTTATGGTCATATTTGTATCTAAAGGACGAAAAACAACAGTCATTCTCTTACTTTACCCCCCGGAAGGTTTTGCGGTGTAAAAAACATGGCCCATACTTGTTCAGTGCTGCCAGGTGCGCTGCTGTAGGATACCCTTTATTCCTGGCAAAACCATATTGTGGATAAAGCAGGTCGTAATACTTCATGATAGCATCCCTTGTGGTTTTAGCTAATATAGATGCCGCAGCAATAGCAGCGCTTTTCTGGTCACCTTTAATAATCGCTGTTTGCGGAATATCTAGATCTGGCACTTCCAAATGACCATCAACAAGCACAAAATCTGGCTGTAGATCACTATTCCTTAATGCTCGGCGCACAGCATAAAATGTAGCTTGCAAAATATTATTGCGCTCAATAAAACCAACAGAAACAATCCCGATCCCCCATCCTGCAGCTTTAGCCTTTATTTCACCGGCTAATCGGGTACGCAAGCGTTCAGATAAACACTTACTGTCATTTAATTCCGGCAAAACTAGTTCTTCCTTTAAGATCACCGCTGCAGCAACTACTGGACCAGCAAGGGGGCCACGACCGGCCTCATCAACACCTGCGACCAAACAGACGTTCCCATCCCAAAGTTTCCGCTCATAGGTATGCAAAGAGTGCACATGCCTTAAATCTTCATTCACTGAATATCTCTCTTCTATTTAAATAATATAACTATTATACATTCCTTACAGACTCAAAAGAATCCTTCTCATAATAAAAAACGCCCCTCTTCTCTGGAATAAGGAGCGAACAAAATATAAGATTCTTATGGAATATCCTCCGGTGTTTCTAAGGAAATGCGCCCCAGTTTACCTTTGTTGTAAGAATTCAGAATAAAAGTCGCACTACGCTGCAGGTCATACTTACCATCAGCAGACAAAAAATTCTTTTCTCTGGCCACACTCTCCAATGTGGGAGTTGTATCTGTGATACCCAGTTGCGTAATTAAGGCTTTTGGGTAATGATTTTTGAGAAAACTGAGCAACCGCTCACTCAAATCAACCTGATCTAAGCGTTCAGGATCCACAGACCGAATCAAGGCCAACTTAAAAAGGTCATCATCATCTCTCAGGTGGGGTAAAAACAGACCCGGAGTATCCAGGACAGAAATGGCACCATGAAGGTGCACCCACTGTGGCCCTTTGGTGATACCAGGGCGATTACCCCTCAGTGCAGAGCGTTTTCCTAAAAGCTTGTTTAAAAAAGATGATTTTCCCGTATTTGGTATACCTAATATGGCCACACGCAAGGGCCTTTTCCGCCGTCCTTTATCTCTCAGAAACCTATTTAAAACTTGGCTTTCTCTGCGGAGAGATTCCCTTACCGCACCCATACCTTCACCACGGAGTGCATCAACAGGTAAAGCCGTCTCCTCCTGGTCGGTATAGAACTTAACCCAGTTTTCAGTTGCTTTGGGATCAGCCAAATCTGCCTTATTCAATATTAATAGTGATCTTTTGTCTTTGATCAGTTTTTTAACCTGCTTGCTGCGAGATGTAAAGGGACAGCGGGCATCTGCCACTTCAAAGATCACATCCACAACTTTAAGAAACTTAGAAAAACTGGTTACATCTACCCCATTCAATTAATGCCCCCAATTCGATTTGGAGGCCAGTAAATAAAAACAGTTTTTCCGATAATATATTTCTTATTCAATGGCCCCCATACCCTGCTATCATCACTGTTGTTCCGGTTATCACCCATCACAAACACATGACCCTGGGGCACACGAACCGCTTCAAAGTCAGAAACCATGACTCGTGGTATATACGGTTCCTCCAACCGCCGCCCGTTGATATAGACATAATTGTTACGGATTTCAATGGTTTCCCCCTCAAAAGCAATAACCCGTTTAACAAAATCCCGTCGCGGATCAAGTGGATATTTAAAAACAATAACATCTCCACGCTGCAGGGGGCGAAATTTATAGATAATCTTGTTCACAATAATTCTGTCCCGCGGATACAACGTGGGTTCCATTGAAGGCGATGGAATATAGAATGGCTCTAAAAGCCAAATACGAATCACTGCTGCAAGAATAATCGCTAAAATTACAGCTTCTAGTATATCTTTCCATAAAACATTTTTTTCTATTTCTCTTTCCTGAGACATCAGGATTACCTACTTCCGTTCTCGAATGCGAGCAGCCTTACCTACCCTCTCACGAAGATAATAAAGCCGGGCACGCCGAACCCTTCCTCTTCGTATAACTTCAATTTTATCTAGACGCGGTGAATGAACAGGAAATGTCCTTTCCACACCAACACCATGAGAAAGACGCCTGACGGTGAATGTTTCATTTAAACCACTACCCCGTCTTCGAATTACTGTCCCTTCGAAGATCTGGGTCCTTTCACGCCCTCCCTCAACAACCTTAACATGAACCCGTACAGTATCACCGGGGCGAAAGGATGGCACATCTTGTTTTATATAGTCTTGCTCAACCATTTTCATAATATCCACTGGTATAGCCTCCTCACTAAACTTTAAAGATCTCGTATCTCGTGTCAATACCGCCGTTCATTATAGCATAGTAAATGGTAAATCACAATCATTTCAAGGAGCCGCGGACAAAATCTGATCGATAGTTTTCCGGTCATCTTCCCCCCAGGGAACCTCTGCCAACAAATCCGGGCGGCGGAAAAAGGTTCTAGTAACTGCCTGTGCACGCCTCCAGCGCCTTATTTCCTGATGGTTTCCAGATAAAAGAACATCCGGCACATCCCACCCCTTATAGCTGCGCGGCCGTGTATATTGTGGATACTCCAACAAGCCGGTGTTAAATGATTCCTCTCGAATGGATGATGGATCACCTACAACC
>JBASML010000276.1:0-2047 GCA_049656845.1 Syntrophaceticus sp. | reverse complement strand
AGATACTTACGGTGTGATCATGGAATATGAAGGATTCTGTACCAGGGAGGAAGCAGAAAATCGGGTGAGGGCCATGGTGGAGGAAGGCTTCTGGATGCGTGGTCTTTATTTAAAGGAGGTGCTTGTCCAAGGGGTTGACCACTGCGTCAAAAAAACGGGGGCAGTTGTGGCTGCTGTGGTACTGGGTTATTAAGGTTTATCTAGATCCCTTTGTTGACGGCCTTTAAGGTGCTGGTGTATAATTAAATACGACAGCAGGTATCTTACTATGATTGTACCAATAATCCAACCATAAATGAGGTAAAGATTATACTATGCAACTTGGTCTGGGGGGGAGGGAGAAATGGTTATGGCTGAGGTAAAGGTCGGTAAAAATGAGTCACTGGATAGTGCTCTGCGGCGCTTTAAGCGTTCCTGCCAGAAATCTGGTGTTTTAGTCGAGGCCAGGAAACGGGAACATTATATGAAGCCTAGTGTACGCAAGAAAAAGAAGTCCGAAGCAGCGCGTAAACGACGCTGGTCCTAATAGGGAGTGGTTTTTGTGTCTTTACAGGATCGCCTCTATGAAGATATGAAAAAAGCAATGAAAGCCCGCGAAGCTGGGAAATTACGACTTTCAGTGATTCGTATGGCCCGTGCGGCTCTTAAGAATCGAGAGATTGCACTTGGGCACGACCTGTCTGAAGAAGAGGCCATCGAGGTTTTGGCCAAAGAAGCCAAGATGCGGCGAGACGCCATTTTGGATTACCAGCATGCCGGACGTCAGGATAAGATGGCGGAGCTCGAATCAGAAATCAAGATTCTAGAAGAGTACCTTCCCCAACAGTTGAGTAAAGACGAGATTATACAGTTGGCACAAGAAACGATAGTTTCCGTAGGAGCTAGCAGTGAGCGCGATCTTGGAAAGGTTATGGGTGTCCTGATGCCTAGAGTAAAGGGTCGTGCAGACGGAAAACTGGTCAACCAGTGTGTCAGGGATCTTCTCAAGTCAGGACAATAATTTGTCAGTATAAATTGGTAATAGGGCGGGCCTTTGTGCCCGCCTTATTGTTTTAAAAAGCAGTGTTCCTGCCTGTTCTCTTTCACTTATTGAGTTCATATGATGGTAAAAGAAGAGAAAGGTGGGATATATTTGTCTGGAGATAGAAAGAAACGGATGGAGTTTCTGGCCAATTATCTTGAACTTCCCAAAGACCTGCTCATGGACCTGCCCCGCATTACGCTGCTTGGTGACATGCAACTGCATATAGAAAACCACCGTGGCATTATAGAATATACTAAAGAGAGGATTCGTATCAGCACCAGTTTAGGGGAGCTGGCTATTATCGGGGAGGGGTTGGTACTGCGCAATATCTTCCCGGATGAAATTGCAGTTGATGGTAAAATCAAGGCCCTCAATATCCTGGAGTAATTTAATTGCGGGATAAGGGGGGCTGGCAGCAGTGATCATGAAGAAAATTTGGGCATACTTTGTTGGCTACCTTGTTTTAATAGTACAAGGAAACCATCCAGAGCGCTTTATTAATATGGCTTTTACCAGAGGGATTCACCTATGGGATCTAGCCTGGAAAGGCCCTGATACCTTAATGGTGAAGGTTTACGCGCATTCTTTCCGGACACTGCGTCATGTGGCGCGGCAGAGCCGCTGTCGGATTCGAATTCATAAGAAACAGGGGTTTCCCTTTCTGATCCACCGTTTCCGGCACCGCCGCATGTTGTTGGCTGGAGCACTTATTTTCTGCCTGATTCTTTATTTCCTGTCCTCAATAATCTGGACAGTAGATGTCAGTGGAACACGCAAAATATCACCCCGCCAAGTGAGGGAGCTGGCAGCTGAAAAGGGTTTGAAACAAGGTAACTTCTGCTTTCGAGTGCAAAGGGATCAGGTGGAGGGCTATATTCTGCGGGAACTGCCAGGTGTATCTTATGTTGAGGTGAAAGTAGGCCCTCGCTCTAAAGTGAGGATTATAGAAAAGGTTGATCCCCCTCCTTCTCAGGGACCATGTCATATTGTTGCCAAAAAGGATGGGGTTATCGACAGTATACT
>JBASML010000275.1:0-3316 GCA_049656845.1 Syntrophaceticus sp. | reverse complement strand
GCTCAGTAAAAGGAGTGCGTGCCGCGGGCAGGATCTATGAACTGGCAAAAAGTCTCTCTTTTGATATCGGAGAAGCATACCTCATTATAACTAAGATCGATGACATCACATTACTTCAGGATGAAATAGATGCTACAGGTTTGAAATTGCTGGGTGTTATTCCTTACGATTCCTTGTTAGCCGAGTATGACCTTTATGGGAAACCTCTCTTGGATCTTCCTGATGACAGCCCAGCAGTTAAAGCAGTCAGAGAGATATGTGACAAAATCTTTTAATTCTTAGGTATGTCACAGTTATAGATGATTCAGTGATTGGAGTGCTCTTTGTTGCAGCTTATTGAGTTATGTCCCCATGACTACCTGATTATCGATGCAGGAAGACTTTTCACAGGTATCATACCACATGTGAAAAAAAATGTAAGAATACACATTTGGGACGGTAAGGTTCAGCTTATCGAAAAGCAGGATTTTAAAAATGAAAGATTACCTGCGGGAAGAAAAAACTGTCGGTTAATCTCTTCCGATAATCTGACAGTAATTCCGGGGCTGATCGACTGTCATGTTCATTTAGCCTTTGATGGTTTGAATAGCCAGTCACAACAAACGAAAGAGCCCAGTTTGAATGTAGGGCTTCAGGAAAAATTGGCATCTAACCTTGCTCATGGTATTATTGCTGTTCGGGATGGCGGAGATCGGGATGGTATCGGTCTAGCTTGCCGTAATATGGTCAATAATGCAGAGTTGAAAGGCCCTATTGTTATGGCCTCAGGAAAGGCACTGCGTAAAAATGGTGGCTATGGTTCATTTTTGGGTGCTGGAACTGCTCCCGGGGAAATTGTGCAGGCAATGAAAGAACTCTTAAAAGATGGTATCAACCAGTTTAAGGTGCTTGTTTCCGGCATTGTAAGCTTTAAGGAGTACAGCAAAGTTGGCCGTGTCCAGTTTTCTTTACAGGAGCTAAGGCAGATTGTAAAGATAGCCGCAGACTATGGGCTCAAGGTAATGGCTCACGCCAGTTCAGATGAAGCTGTTCAGCTGTGTATACGGGCTGGGGTTCATTCCATTGAGCACGGATATTTTATCAGTGAGGATTCTCTGAAGGCTATGGCTGATCAAGGGATTGCTTGGATTCCTACAGTTGTTCCGGTTATGGTGCAGAGAAGGAGGCTGGGTGACAGTTGTGCAGCCAATGCAGAGGTTGTTGAACGCACTTACCAGCGCCAGCTGCGGATGATCAGGTGTGCTCAGCAGTTTGGTGTGATCCTGGGTGTGGGAACTGATGCCGGAGCTGTGGGTGTAGAGCATGGAATAGGTTATTTGCAGGAACTGCAGCTTTACCGGGAGGCGGGATTAACTATTGAAGAAACCCTGCTGGCTGCTACAAGAAATGGTGCCTATATCATCGGTATGGAAAAAAGTTTGGGTATCATTTCTCAAGGCAGGCCGGCTTTTTTACTTCTTGTAGATGGTGACCCTTTTATGAATCAAAGGGAACAGTTTCATATAAAATACCTAATTCGCCCTAAGCAGGGAATGGCAGTTCAGGGTTCATTCAGGTCCGCATAAATACTACTTGTTTTTATGCTTTGTATTGCTGTTCTTTGATGCGGCCATTCATTTGTGAGGCTTGTTTAGATTCTATTTAGCCGTTTTCTGCTATACTAATGCTGATTTTAAGGCAGTATTAGTTCTGGTATAGGATTTATTATCACAGTAGTTTGTTTACCGAAATAATTTTTACCTTAATTTATCCAAGCAAAAGAAAATAATGAAGAGAGATGGTAGGATATTTGTTTACTGGTGTCGAAGAATACTATCACGAATCACCTACCATTGAGCGCAGGAGGATGGTTAAGGTATGAAGGCTGAAGAAAGGCATGTGGATAGCTACCAGCAGGCTGTTAAATTCGAAAGGTTGAGTGAGAGAATACGCATTAAACTGCAGGCTTATTGGGAGTTGACAAAAAGCAAGCAGACATTTCTCTTGCTGATTACCGGGTGGGCGGGTTTTGCCTCCGCGGGGCATCCAACAACTAACTGGGTAATGATGCTGTCCTTGTTGGGCAGCCTTTATTTGGCCATCAGTGGTAGCACTGTGCTCAATATGTATGTGGACCGTGATATAGATGCCAGGATGCCCAGAACCATCAATCGTCCGCTGCCCGCTAAGGTTTTGCGTCCGCGGGAAGCCCTGGCTTTCGGTTCCTTGATCTCTTTAGTAGGGGTTATCTGGGCATTTACTTTAAGTCCATTATGTGGCCTGGTTATTGCTGTGGGTTTGTTTTTTCATGCTGTGGTTTATACCATGTGGTTGAAAAGAAAGACACCCTTCTCAGTGATACCGGGAGGTGTCTCCGGGGGGATGCCGGTTCTTGCAGGGCGTGTTTTGGGAACGGGCAGTATTGATATCGTTGGGGTGCTCCTAGCTCTGGCTGTTTTGTTGTGGATTCCCATCCATATCCTGACCTTTGCTATGAGGTATGCCGAAGACTATAATCTTGCCAGGGTGCCCACTTTCCCTGCTATTTATGGTGAAACAAAGACACGGCTGGTGATGGCTGTGTCAACTATTTTGACAGGATTGGCTATGGTGTTGGCCGTTTTTATAAATGGTGTGCGTGGCCCTTACCTGTTGGCCGCTGTGCTTGCTGTTGTTATACTCATTATTTTAGCAGTTTTCTGCTCTGCTTTTCCGTCATCAAAACGCAACTTCTTGCTGTTTAAAGCCGCATCCATTTATATGCTGGCCTCTATGCTGTTGGTTGGCCTAGCAGGATAATATTATTCCTTTTGAATCAGGATGTTGTTGACCAGATTCTCATCTGCGGTAACCCGTGTGTTTCCCACCTGAAAGACAAATGTGGGATACCTCTGGATCATGGTTACTCTCATTCCAGGAAGAATTCCCAGAGCCATGATTTTATTTAGTGTTGCCTGGTCTTTGGTGTTGATCTGGGTAACAACAGCTTGCTCCCCGTTGTTGAGCTGTGAGAGGGTTAGCATTCCTTGGTGCTGGTGTCTCTTATTTGCGCCGTGTCCTCTGCCTCTCTTTCCTCCTTTGCTAAATCCGCGCCTGCGGCGCCGGAACCACCCAAAGATCAGGTTTTCTCTGGGCATTTCAAAGCTACAATTAGGGCACCTTACTTTGCCACAGGTAGTATTTAGTGGGCAAGGGCCACATCCATGAGCTGTTAGTTCATTAAATTCATATCCACAAAAACTGCATTTCATTACCTCTTCTCCTCTCGTTTACATCCAGGGCCAGACTTGCCACCGGCCAGACTTGCCACCAACAGCTAAAAAGCCACCCCCAACAG
>JBASML010000274.1:0-1649 GCA_049656845.1 Syntrophaceticus sp. | reverse complement strand
AGTGTAGTAACCCGCCTTTTCCAAATACGTCCACCGATAGATGCCAACTGCTGATCCCAAGGCAGCAGCTGCTTATCGGAAACACTCGATCCTCTCAGCTGTTTATTGCGCTGAAGTAAAACATTGTTATAATAATTAAGATCCTTACTGTGCTGCGGTTTTATCTGTCCGACCACCAGGTCGATAAATCGTCTTCTTCCTGATGGCCCTCCTTTGACCAACATTAAATCCTGTGGAGAGAAGATTACCACAGGTAAATAGCTGGAACAGCTGCTTGGAGATGCACTTTTTTTATTAATCTTAGTTGTTTTACGACCCTTGTCCTGTCTATAGCTAATCTCAATTTGATAGTCGATCCCTCTGCTGCTGACAATCCCTCTGATCACGAAGTAGTTTGACCCAAAGCGGACAAGGTTGTTATCCCGGGCCTGTCGGAAAGAATAGCCAGTACCTAAATAAAAAATACTCTCTAATAGATTGCTTTTTCCAGTGCCATTTGCACCGGTAAGAATCAAAAACTCACCCTCTGGTCTAAATTCTAGGTGCCGATAATTTCTAAAATTCTGCAAGTATAAATATTTCAACATAAATAATAGATACCTGCCTAATTCGCCCTACAGACTGGGCTGACTAGGTGCAGGTAATATTCATCTTCATCTGCTTCCACGTATACAGCTGGACCGCTAGGTCCATTTAGGCAAAGGGTGACTTTTTCTTGTTCCATTACCTGCAATGGCTCTAATAGGTATTTGGCATTGAAATTGGCTTCAGCTTGTTTCAAAGCAGGTTTGCTCAAAGTAATAATCTCCTCTAGAGATCCCACATCAACCGCCTGCGCTGATACAATGAGCTTATCTTCATCCACTTTAAGACAAGCAATAGCAAAATGTTCATTGGTTGATATAAAAAGTGATGCTCTCTCTAAAGTATTAAGTAGGATATCCCTGGGTACCTCAATCTCCAATTCCGGCTCTGAGGGAATAATATTTTCATAATTGGGAAACTGAGAGTTTATTAACCTGGACGTCAATACAAAATCCTGTGCTTCAATACAGATAGTTCCTGAGTCCCAGAAAATCTCTAAATTATCACTATCTGAAGCAAGCCGGTTAACTTCAATTAACGCACGTCCCGGAATGAATAAATCACTGTCAACAACATCACTGTTATTAGCAATTCTTATAAAAGCAAGACGGTAAGCATCTGTAGCAGCCATTTGTATTTTTTCATTCTCAAAGGTCACATATACCCCTGCATAATTCATGCGCACATCCTGTTGTGCTGCAGCAGCAAGAACTTTATTTGTGTATCTTTTCCATTTACCACCTTGGAAATTAATCTGTTGTCCTTCTGGATTTTCTTGTTTCTCTGGATATTCAGCAGCCATCCATGTGTGCAGTTGACTTATGGCTGATTCACACTTTACCTCTAGCATTTTATTTTCCTCAGAATACGAAAGAGATACCTGTTCACCTGACATTCTGCGCACCAGGTCAGAAAAATACTTAGCTAAGACAACTGTACTACCTTCCTCCTCCACTTGAACAGGTATGTTAATTTCCAAAGTTAACTCTAAATCTGTACTCCGTAGAGAAAGGGTTTGATTTTCAGCAGTAATCAAACAACCGTTCAATATCGGTAGATTAGTC
>JBASML010000273.1:0-2191 GCA_049656845.1 Syntrophaceticus sp. | reverse complement strand
CAACGGTAAAACTGCAATAGATGCTGCGAAGATTTGAAAAAGGCTTGTTAAGTCATTACATCTCATCACCGGAGTTATCATCCATTTTGAAACCTCCTTGTACTATAGAGTTAGTTTTTTATTCCGTCTAATTATCTAAAACTTTTTGTGCTTAGGAGTGCATATAGGGATGTATTATAGACTTCAGATTACTATTGATAATATGTTAATAATATAGGTCATCCTAAAACTTGAATTTACGAAACACTTTATTGGTATTGGATGGTTCCCAAATATTTAGTGTGCACTTATTAGGAACCATCCAATCCATATATTTCAGGCAACAAATTGCCTGGTATTTAGTACGTTAAGACACTACGCCATCCGCAGGCATAGGAATACCCAGGTCAATAGCATACTTCCTCATCTTGAGATACATTTCCAGGTACTCATCTGTCGGCTGCAGCGTTTTAACATCAAAGCATTCTGGGAAGCTCTTGCCTTTCGGAGGATTTTTAAGCTCATTTTCAAATTTAGGCAATACCTCATTGAGAATCTCATTAGCCTTCTGGGCACTAAGCCCAGCCGACCCCTTAAACACAGCAGCACTGAACCATGCTTCGAAAGGCGTCAGATGGTTTTTGTGGCTGCCACCACCAGATCTTGGACTGATTGTAAATTCTAAACCAGAGACACCTGCTGCCACAAAACCAGCAATTGTTTCATAGAAGAACATCTCAGTGCAAGGGCCAGATACCTGATTGATGGTTTTATTCATTAAAATATTCGTATTTCTGGAAATTGCTTGGCTGGCAATAGTCTGCGCCCAAAGCGCATGCCTACCACAGCTTCCAGCATAACGAAGGTCATAGGTCGGAGAACCAGCAAGGTGAGTACCGTTGAAATAATACTGCATCAAATCTGTTGCAATAGAAGCTAATGCACTTCCTTCAGGGCCTCCTGTATAACCACCAACCATAGTTGGGGACTCTGTGCGCACATAGTGACCATATTCATGGGCTACAATAGTTTTATGCAGGTTTACATAGTTGATTTTCATGGAAGCCGGATTTAGACAGAGCACTATCTGTGGGGGTTTATAGGCCGCAACACCTGCCAGGAATCCATACTCAGTACTGCTACTGGCAACAATAGCATTACCGATTCCTACTCGCCCAGCTCTCCACTGCGCCTCTTTTCTTAGCCTAGCCTCATAAATCCCCGCGAAACTTTCATATGGGCTGTTCGCCAGTAAAGGGCACCCCATTACAGTATCCAAAGAAGGACCTTCCTGAGCATCTACCAAGCGACTAGATAAAATCCCCTGAGCAACAGGGACATAATACTCTTCATTCATTTGAATTGACAAAGGGCCACAATACACAGGCCACTGTCCATCACTTGGTCTTCTTGCCTTGACTGTTACCTGCTCACTACCCTCACCAATGGTAATGCTTGCAGGCACCTGTTTTATGCTTCGCAATAATTCTTCTTCTTCTACCCTAACAACTGTCTCCGTATCTGTACAAAGGAAACCGAGCCTCAAAGCTGCTTCTATTCCTGCCTGGTAAAAACGGTCTGCCAGGTCCATATCTTCGTTAACTGGTTTACTAATATCGCAGGTTTTCTCTAATTTATACTTTTTGACAATTTCATTTAACGTTTTTGGAACAATTTTGTAGTCCCATTCATCAACTGTACATCTTTTCCCGGTTCTGGCCTTTTCTAGCGTTTTTAATACTGTAACAGCGGAACTCATTAGTAATGCCTCCTTTTAAATCTATCAAATTTATTCGTCTATGATTGTTTCAGAAATCTGGTCCGCCTTCATCAATTCCTTGCAAACCTTCACTGCTCCAACTGCTGTTCGAGAATAACCATCAGCACCAATCTCCTTTGCCCACTCAGGTTCAATGGGTCCTCCTCCAACAATAACTTTGTAATTGGACCTGAGACCGTCTTCCTTTAATCGATTAATGAACTCATCAATGTAATAGGCAGAAGTAGTAAGTAGAGATGAAAGAGCAATAATATCCGCTTTATTGGCTTTTGCCTCTTCGATAAATTTATTGTTATTGACATCAACCCCAAGGTCGATGACATTAAAACCGTTTACGGAAAGAGTTGTCGCCACAAGGTTCTTCCCGATGTCATGGAGGTCACCTTTAACAGTACCGATGACCACAGTGCCCGCTAGGGCGCTCTTGCCTTC
>JBASML010000272.1:0-4312 GCA_049656845.1 Syntrophaceticus sp. | reverse complement strand
GTGCTTGCTCACTGCAGCAGCTGTTTTCACTTATCAGATAATGTGGAGATCACTGTGGAGGCCAACCCAGGAACAGTATCTTTGGAGAAGCTGAATGATTTACGAAAGGCCGGGGTAAACCGGCTTTCTCTTGGTGCTCAATCTTTTCAGTTAAGGGAATTAGAGCTCTTGGGGAGAATACATAATGTTAGAGAGATCGGTGAAGCATATGAGGCAGCAAGGGCTGCGGGGTTTGACAACATCAACCTTGATCTAATTTACGCCCTGCCAGGTCAGGAACTTGCATCCTGGAAAAGTAACCTGGAGCAAGCCTTAAAGCTTTCCCCGGAACACCTTTCCATCTACGGTTTATCAGTGGAAGAATGTACTCCCCTTGCCAAAGATATAGAGTGCGGGAGGATCACTGCCTGCAGTGAAGATATACAGGTAGCCATGTGGGAAGAAACCGCACGCCAGGTGGCTGCAGCCGGATATGTGCGTTATGAGATCTCCAACTATGCAAAACCCGGCCGGGAGTGCAGACACAATATTACCTACTGGGAAAACACCCCCTACCTGGGGCTTGGTGCCGGGGCACATGGATATTTTGAAAGAGTTCGCTATGCCAATGAAAGCGATCTTCAAGTATACATGGAAAGGGTGTGGTCCAGGGAATTCCCCCGTGTATTTGAGGAAGAGCAATCACTAAAAGATGAGCGCATCGATACTATTATTATGGGGTTTCGCCTTACCAGAGGCCTTTCCCGCCAGGGTTTCCAGCAGCGGTTTGGGTATCCCTTTGAAGACATCTATAAGAAGGAGTTGTCTGTTATGGTTGAGGAGGGGCTGATGGGGGTTAGTGAGGATGCCATCTTTCTGACAGACCGCGGGCGGCTGTTGGCTAATTATGTTCTATCCCACTTTATTTAGTGGTTGGGCGTTACTGCTTATCCCTAAAAAAACTGAAATTTGTTCATAAGTAGATTAATGGAAAAAATGCAGAAAGGTTTTTATACATCCTGTCGTCCTTTTGATTCACCTGCTCTGCCTGTCTAAACTATTGACATCAAGCCGTCATGGTGGTATGTTAATACTAGAACTTAGCACTCGTATGCTAAGAGTGCTAATTAGCAAAGGGTGGTGACGCCGGTGGGTTTAAACGCAAGGAAACAGCAGGTTCTGGAAGCTATAGTGGAAAGCCATATTGTTACAGCGGAACCAGTGAGTTCTCGTAGTATTGCCCGTAAATACCGGTTAGGTGTCAGTCCTGCGACTATTCGCAATGAGATGTCAGATCTTGAAGAGATGGGACTGATCGAACAGCCACATACTTCAGCAGGACGGATACCCTCACAACCAGGCTACCGCTATTACGTAGATAAGTTGATGAAGAAAAGCAGTTTGACATCCCGTGAGGAAAAGATTGTACGGGCAATTTTTGCTCAAAGGGCAAAGGCTTTGGCTAATATTATTCAGCGTACCATTAAAACAGTGACTCAGCTAACTGATTATCTGGTATTGCTGTCAGGGCCTCAACTGGAAAAAGCGGCCTTGAGGAAAATAAAAACCCTTCCTTTGACATCAAAGGAAGCCCTGGTAGTGATCATGACAGAATCAGGATGGGTAGAGAGTAAAGTGGTAGATCTGCCTTCAGGCATGACAGCGGAGGATCTTGAGCATCTTGAAAATGTTCTCAATACTTATTTTCAAGGGCTGACCTTTCCGCAGATTTCTCGTACAATTTTACATAATGTGTATGATGAATTGATCAAGCAGCGGCGGGTTCTTGACCGGATCATGGAAATAGTGGAAGCGGTACTTGAGGATAATGAAGATGATGTTATTTATTTGGGAGGAGCCCAAAATATTTTAAAACAACCTGAATACAGTGATATCGAAGAGGCACGCAACCTGATGAGTTTCATAGAAGAGGATGATATCCTGCGCAAGATTCTTAAAAAAACTAACCCCGATGAAATAACTGTGAGGATCGGCAGAGAAATTAATTATGATCCAGCAGCAGGTTATAGTGTAGTTAGTGCTGTTTACAGTATGGGGGGGAATATTGTAGGAGCCATTGGTCTGCTGGGCCCCATGAGGATGGATTATGCCAAGTCGATTGCTGTTGTTGAGTATATAACGGATGTTCTGTCAGATGTTCTGTCCAGGGATGCTTTTGATTGAAATAGTTGAGAATAAATAATTGAGGGGATTTCTTTGCAAGAGTAAGCCTCTTCTTAACTTGTTATGCTATTAGAGGATAAATACTCGCGCATTGATGTTTTTAGATAAGAATGATGTGCTTTTGAGGAGGGAATAAGTTGTTAAAAAGTGACCAAGACTTGCAGGGCCACGGGGAGTCACCTGAAGTCGAAGAAGAAGTTACAGCAGAAACGGATGGCTCCCTTGAGGATAAAGCTTTAGCAGACCGTGAAGAGAAACCAAAAATGGAAGAGGATTTCCAAGAATTGCAGCAAAAATTCCTGCGTCTGGCAGCTGATTTCGAAAACTATCGCCGCCGCACCCGGCAGGAAAATGCAGAGATCCGGCGCACGGCAAACGAGCGCTTATTGAGGGATCTTATCCCAATTATAGATAATTTTGAGCGTGCCATAGATGCTGCAAAAAAAGAGCTGCCGGAAAATATAATTGCAGGGATTGAGATGATCTACAGGCAGCTGTACAATTTACTGATTCAGGAGGGTGTGGAGCCTGTGGAATCAATAGGTAAACCCTTTGATCCCACTTATCAGGATGCCTTTGAAAGGGTAGAAACAACAGAATTCCCTGAAGGCACTGTAACCGCGGAGGTGCAGAAAGGATACCTCCTGCAGGGCAAGGTACTGCGACCTGCCCTGGTTATAGTAGCAAAAAAACCGGAAACAGAATCCAAATCAAATTCTTGCCAAAAGGGGGCATGTGAAGATGAGTAAAGTTATCGGTATTGACCTTGGAACAACAAACTCTTGTGTGGCTATTATGGAGGGTGGGCAGCCTACTATTATTCCAACACCTGAAGGTGCCCGCATCACTCCTTCGGTAGTTGCTTTTACCAAAGATGGAGAGCGGCTTGTAGGAGAATTGGCTAAAAGGCAGGCGGTTACAAACCCAGACCGCACAGTGCATTCTATTAAAAGAAAGATGGGGAGTAACTATACCGTTGAGATAGACGGCCATAAATATACCCCACAGGAAATATCAGCTATGATTCTTCAGAAACTCAAAGCAGATGCAGAGGAATACTTAGGAGAAACTGTTACCAAGGCAGTGATCACAGTTCCAGCTTATTTCAGCGATAGCCAGCGGCAGGCTACCAAAGATGCGGGGCGTATTGCTGGCCTGGAGGTACAGCGGATTATTAATGAGCCCACTGCAGCTGCTCTAGCCTATGGTTTAGATAAAGAACAAGACCATACTATCCTTGTTTATGACCTGGGCGGTGGTACTTTTGATGTTTCCATTTTGGAATTAGGTGACGATGTTGTTGAGGTCAAGGCTACCAGTGGTAATAATTACCTTGGTGGGGATGACTTCGACGAACGAATTGTCGATTATATGATCAGTGAATTTAAAAAACAGACTGGGGTTGACCTTTCCAAAGATAAGATGGCGCTCCAGCGCCTCAAGGATGCCGCGGAAAAGGCCAAACACGAACTTTCCGGGCTCCCCCAGACAACCATCAGTTTGCCCTTTATCACCGCAACAGATGCAGGGCCACAGCACCTGGAGATGACCCTGACCAGGGCGAAGTTTGAGGAACTGATCTCTGACCTGGTCGAGAAAACCGTTGGCCCTATGAAACAGGCTATGGCTGATGCCGGTTTGGAGCCCAAAGACATTGACAAGGTTCTGTTAGTAGGAGGATCTACCCGGGTACCTCTCGTTCAGGAGACAATCAAGAAGGTGCTGGGCAAAGAGCCAAGCAAAGGCATCAATCCTGATGAAGTTGTGGCTATGGGAGCTGCGATCCAGGGTGGTGTGCTGTCTGGTGAAGTGAAAGATATCGTTTTGCTGGATGTTACACCCCTTTCTCTGGGCATAGAGACACTGGGCGGTGTAATGACTAAGATCATCGAGCGCAATACCACGATCCCTACATCCAAAAGCCAAATTTTTACAACTGCAGCTGACAACCAAACCAGCGTGGATATCCATGTCTTGCAGGGTGAGCGAGCCATGGCCAGTGATAACAAAACACTTGGCCGTTTCCAGCTGGTTGGGATACCACCTGCACCAAGAGGTGTACCCCAAATCGAGGTCAAATTTGACATCGATGTGAACGGAATTGTCCATGTCTCAGCCAAGGATTTGGGAACTGGTAAAGAACAGAAGA
>JBASML010000271.1:0-1692 GCA_049656845.1 Syntrophaceticus sp. | reverse complement strand
TAGGCTCAACACCACGCAGTACAACAGCCTTTGAACCCACGATCAGGCTGCCGAACCAGTGCCTCTTTGCCCCGGTGTGGTACAGAGGGGGGATGCACAGGAAGCTGTCTTCGTGACACTGCCGGTGATGGCTGTTCTCAGTGATGCATGCAGATACGAGGTTAGCATGTGTCAAGAGAATTGGCTTGGGAGTCCCAGTTGTGCCAGATGTAAAATATAGTGCTGCATCATCTACATCACAAATTTCAACACGGGGATCTGCCGAAGTGGATGCAGCGAGAATATCAAAATAATGGTCAGTGTATTCTGGACCCCTTTCACCTACAAAGATAAAGGATTCCACACAACTGAGGTCATCTTTGATTTCATCTATTCTTTCTATAAATTCAGGCCCGAAAATTAGTATCTTTGCTCCTGCGGTTTCCACACATTTCTTGATTTCCGGTGCTGTATAACGAAAATTGAGAGGGACAGCCAGCGCTCCACTTTTCAAGATCCCGAAATATATAGGGAGCCACTCCAGACAGTTCATCATCAGAAGAGCAACTCGATCACCCTGCTCGATACCGCGATCCAGCAAAGCATTAGCAAACCGGTTGGCCTGTTTTTCAAACTCCAACCAGGTTATTTCTCTACGTAAACCCACTGCGGGCTCTCGTTCAATTAGACTGACTTCATCTGGGTACATTCTGGCATTGCGGGAAAGCATTTCTGTGATTGGCATCAAGGGTACACTCCTTCCATCCTGCATTAAAATATAATATTCTTTCATGTCACCTCTTAAAAAAATAAGAGCTGCCATCCTGCCATTCTACCGTTCTATCACCCTTCCTAAATGTTATTCATTTATTATAAATATTTTATGGCAAAGCCTTTGACAATATATTCGCCATTCTCGAACAATATCCTTTTTGTTGTTTCCCTGATAATTATTTATCAGCAATTAACGGAAATGTCAAGCCCTTTGGCGTTTTTGTATAGTTATTCTGTGATAATGTCATGTTGATTTTATTCTGATAAAATGTCACCTATGAGAGAGGAGACTTTCAACATGACTCCACAGGAGATGGCAAAACTGAGAGTCATCGATCAAACTATCGCTAAGACCATTACAGTCAGAGAAGCTGCAGAATTATTAAACCTCAGCGAACGCCAAGTGTTAAGGTTGAAGAAAGGAGTATCAGAACAAGGAGCTGCGTTTGTTATTCATAAAAATCGAGGTCGTAAACCTGAGCATACCATCTCTGGCTCCATCAGAGAGAGAATAGTAGAACTCAAACAATCAGAGACTTATCAAGATGCTAATTTTACCCACTTCCAAGAGCTTATCAAGAAACATGAGGGTATTTGTGTCAGTTATCCTACCGTGTATCGTGCTTTGAGCGAAGCAGGAATTACCAGCCCCAAGAAAAAGGGAAAGCGTAAGGTTCATCATCGGCGTAAACGAAAGCCACAAGAAGGCATGCTGGTACAAATCGATGCATCGCCACATCCTTGGTTTTTTGGTGAAGAAAAATGTTCGCTTCATGGTGCTATTGACGATGCAACCGGTAAAGTTCTGGGTCTGCATTTTGAAAAAAATGAATGTCTAGTTGGTTATTTTGAAGTTGTAGAACAGATAATTACCTGTAGCGGGATTCCCATTAGTATCTATAGCGATCGCCACACAATTTTTCGATCACCTAAAGATGG
>JBASML010000270.1:0-3179 GCA_049656845.1 Syntrophaceticus sp. | reverse complement strand
CTTCAAGGAGCAGATACCCCTCAGCAGTTGAAAGTTCCTGCGGCACTTCTATCCCAGCATCCCTATAACAGTGGGGACATTTTAAGTTGCAGGCATTAGTGGTATTCCATGAAACAAGCATTTTTTTACTCCTCCTGCAGCCAGCGGGCAACATCCCTGGCATGATAGGTTATGATCAGATCCGCACCCGCCCTCTTGATCCCGGTCATGGTTTCCATAACAACCGTTTTTTCGTCAATCCATCCTTGAGCTGCTGCTGCTTTAATCATTGCATATTCACCGCTGACATTATAAGCAGCCAGGGGACAGAGGACACGTTCTCTGACCTCCCGTATAACATCAAGGTAAGCCAATGCAGGCTTAATCATCACCATGTCAGCACCCTCAGCCAAATCTAGCAGAACCTCTTCCATGGCCTCCCGGCGGTTAGCAGGATTCATCTGATAAGAGCGCCGGTCCCCGAAAGATGGAGCAGAGCCAGCTGCTTCCCTAAAAGGACCATAAAAAGCAGAAGCAAATTTGGCTGCATAGGATAAGATTCCTACGTGGGAAAACCCACCTTCATCAAGTTTATTCCTGATTGCCTTTATCCTGCCATCCATCATATCAGATGGTGCAACTAAGTCTGCACCAGCCTGGGCATGAGAAAGGGCTGTCCGGGCAAGCAGATGGAGTGTTTCATCATTGACAATAACCCCATTTCTGACCACACCACAGTGCCCATGGCTTGTATAACCACAGAGGCAAACATCGGTGATTACCACCAGTTCCGGAAAATGCTCCTTCAACTGGCGTACTGCCTCCTGGACGATGCCTTGATCATCATAAGCAGCTGATGCAAGCTCATCCTTAGTCTGTGGTACTCCAAAAAGCAGGACAGCTAAAATACCCTCTTGCTGAGCTTTTGCCACCTCATCTAAAAGCAGATCCACTGAGAAACGGAATACTCCTGGCATGGCTTCAACAGGTTCACGAAGATTGGTACCCGGACAAACAAAAAGAGGATAGATCAAGTCCTCAATATGAATTCTTGTTTCCTGCAGGAGATCCCGTATAGCCGGAGTACTCCTCCTGCGTCGTAAGCGTAATTGTGGGTATTGCATTGCTCAAGCAGTCTCCTTTGATAATAATAAAATAAAGGGCAAGCTATATTCTATTCCACTAACAACAACCAACAACTCCCATCAGAGAACGAATCTCATCACATACACCGCAGTACCCATTGCACCATTGCATGCGGTTCATCCTAGCTGTGACAACAGAACCTTCCCCTGTCACGCTTTGCCGATTTCCTCATTAGTCAGGTAGCAAACAGGGTCCTCACCCCAAATATCGCCTTTGACCGCCTCAGCCCTGATGCGGCAACCTCCGCAGAGGGAGTTATACTTGCACTCACCACACTTGCCTTTCAAATGCGTCTGCTTATTCCGCAGGGCGTTCAACAGTTGATTATTTTCATCATACCAGACATCCCGGAAGGACTGCTCAGGGACCTTGCCCAGTGAGCTAGACCGCCAGAATTGGCAGGGATAAACATATCCTTGTGGGTCAATATTGGCTATTTTGACTCCAGCAGAACACCCGCCGTGGAATTCCAGCAGTTGCTTAACCTCCTGGGCACGCTCCGGAAGGTTTTCCTTAACCCAGTGGTAGAGATAGATCCCATCTGCATGGTGATCGGTGGTTAATATCTCGACTGTGATTCCCTCCTTATGGAAATCAATTGCCTTCCGAATCAGATAGTCCACCAGTTCTCTTTTTTCCTGAACCGAAAGATCCATGGAGGCGAGATCCCGACCGCGCCCTGCATAAACCAGGTGATATAAACAAAAACGTGGTATCTGCTCATTTTTAACCAGATCCATAATATAGGGAAGTTCCTGGTAGTTGTTTTTATTGACTGTAAAACGGATCCCGGTTTTCAACCCTGCTTCTTTGGCATTACGAAGGCCATTGAGGGTTTTTTCAAAGGCTCCTGATGCACCACGAAAGGCATCGTGAACCATTGGCCCCCCATCCAGACTAACCCCAACATAAGAAAAGCCACAGGAGTTCAACCTCCTGGCTACATCAGGCGTAATTAAAATGCCATTTGTGGAAAGAACTGTTCTGATCCCCTGTGATTGCGCATACTCTGCCAGCACCCAAAGATCGGAACGCAGCAGTGGTTCTCCCCCTGAAAAAATAATTACAGGAATTTTCATTTCACCAAATTCCTTAATTAACTGTAGTGCATCATCAGTTGATAATTCCTCACTTTGAGAGCTAGGAGAAGCCTCCAGATAACAGTGTCGACACCGGAGATTGCATCTTAAGGTTAAATTCCAGACAACAATAGGCCTGCTGGCAGTAGAAAACTGGAGAAGGTGCGGGGGTACCGCCCCGCAGTCTGTTGCACGAACCGCAGCTGCTACTGTTGCCTCACCGGTCAATAGCTTGGTAAAACCGATCATTATTTCTCACCTCTCGCGTCTGCAATAATTGCTGCCAGAAGACCAGCACCAGTAAACTCCTCGGCCACTACATGCACAGGGAGTCCTAATTCCCGAGCAGTTGACGCGGTTACAGGTCCAATGCAGGCTACACGGCATTTATTAGGAAGGGAAGGGAGCCCTGCACTTGCACAAAGAGATAGATAATTCCTCACAGTTGAAGAGCTGGTAAAGGTCAGGTAATCAATATCAGCATCTGCCATAAAACTGGCCATCCATTCCCAACTTTTTAATGCAGGAACAGCCCGGTAAAGGGGAAGGACTTCCACTTGAATACCGCGGGATACCAGGCCTTCTGGCAGCACATCCCGTGCTCCTTGGGCGCGGGGAATCAAAACCTTACTTCCAGGAGAGATCAAATCTTTTAACCCATCCAGGAGTGACTCGGCCTGGTATTGATTAGGTATAAAATCTACTTGCAATCCGTATTTTTCCAAAGATGCTGTTGTCGCGGGACCAATTGCTGCCAGTTTACCCCTCAGGCGGCGCACATCTATTTTTTTTGCCCGCAGCTGTTCAAAGAAAAACGACACACCATTGGCACTGGTAAAAACAATCCAATCATATGTAGGAAGTTGAGAAAAATCAAAATTGCATTCAGCAACTGACTCCAATTTTATTGCCGGAATGCACAGGGGTTCTCCACCCTGCAAGATAATCTCCTGAGCCAATTCACGGGCCTGATGC
>JBASML010000269.1:0-1757 GCA_049656845.1 Syntrophaceticus sp. | reverse complement strand
GGAGAGTGGAGCGAGGGTTCTTGGCCTCTCCGGGCTCTTGACATCTTCCTATGAGTCGATGCGCAGGACGATCAGTGCAGTTGCAGAGGCTGGTTTGCGCAACAGTGTCCAGGTTATGATCGGCGGCCTGGTTAATGAAGATGTCCTCAACTATGTGGGTGCTGATTACTGTATTGCAGACTGCGCCAAGGGTGTCGAATTATGTCAGCAGATCTTAGGTATGGTAGGTATTGATAATTCAGATAATTCATGTACAGAATCGGTGGTAAATGCTATATGACAACAGTTATTGCTTGTGAAACAATAAAGGATGAAATACTATACGCTGCCAGAAAAGTCAAATGCCAATACCCCTTTATATGGTTTTCTTCATCTCTGCACAAGTTTCCGGATAAACTGCAGCGCCAACTCCAGGAGGAGATTGACAAGCATAAAAATGAAGAAAATATACTGCTTTTATTCGGATACTGCGGCAACGCTGTTTTGGGCCTGTCTTCAGAAAATGCCCGCTTAATCATCCCTAAAGTTGATGACTGCGTCTCCCTGCTGTTGGGGGGCAATGTTGTCAGGAAAAACATGGATAGTAATGGCTGCGCCTACTACTTCACCAATGGGTGGATGGACAGTGACAGCGGTATAGCCACAGAGTTTTACCGTTGTGCGCTGAAGTATGGTTATGAAAAGTCAAAAAAGCTGTTTAAGATCATGTTGAAGGGATATCAAAGCCTCGATGTAATTAATACCGGTGTTGGCAAGCTGAATGAACTGATTAGGGCAACACAAAAGTTTGCGAACATCTTTGGCTTGGATTACAAAGTGGTGGAGGGCACACTTGATGTGCTTTACAAGGCTCTGGGCGGCCAGTGGGATGAGGATTTTGTCATTGTAGAGCCCGGAGAGAAGGTTGCCTTTGAGCAATTCGGATTTTGTAATCCCCAACCAGAGATGATGGATGTGATTTCTATTTGAATCCTGAAGAGCGGCTGCAGACAGCCATTTCTCTAGGCAAACCTGACCGAATCCTCTGTGCTCCCTTAATCGAGAGTTACGCCGGGAGAAGGGCAGGCCTGTCCAATTATGAATTTATGTATGATTATCAAAAGGCGGAGTGGGCATTTGACCAGCTGCACAGCCAGTACCCATCTTGGGATGTGATGCGCTCCGTCTATTTTGTATTTCACGGTAATGTACAAAAGACAATTGGTTTTATAAAACCCATGATGCCCGGTGTCGATCTGCCCCCAGAGAGCGAGTACCAGATGGTGGAGTATGAAGCCATCACCCGCAGAGACTACCATTTTCTTTTAGAAGCCGGATACCACGCCTTTCTCCGTCGGTATTGGAAGCGGGTGCATCAGGTAAGTGATGAAGAGATCGAGAGAGCCAGCTGTTTGACGCTGGATATTTTGAAAAGCCAGATTAGGCGGGCCAGAGACCGCGGGCAGGCCTTTTTATACGGCGGCTTTACCGTTTTAGCTGCTCCAGTTCTCAGTTTGATGCGCTCACTGGAGCAGTTTATCAGAGACATGTACCAGGTGCCATCTCTGCTGGAGAGGGTGCTGGAAGAGATGACAGATGCCCTGATCGCTGATGCCATTGCCTGTGCCAGAGAGACAGAGATCCCCAGAGTGTTTGTTGGGGTCGCCCGCCTCACAGGCCAGCTTATATCAGCGTCCTTTTTCGAGCGCTTCGTATGGCCCTACCTCAAGAAAACCGTTCTCGACCTTCTTGCTGCAGATATTACCCCTGTCCTACAC
>JBASML010000268.1:0-2539 GCA_049656845.1 Syntrophaceticus sp. | reverse complement strand
TACCAATATTATGCAGCAGCCTCACAGCATAGGTGTTTTTTGACCATTGGACTGCTGTACGCATGGTAATCCATCCACTGTAATTGTGGTCGTAGTTATGAAAGGTGTCTTTACCTATAGTGACTGGTGCATCTAATAAGGAAAGTGCAGTGGTATAACCCTTTTCCAGGGCCGGGGCGTAAACAACCAGGGGTTTAATGGCAGAACCCGGTTGGCGCTTAGCCTGTGTTGCTCTATTAAAGGAGCGCTGTTGTGTGTGATTTCTTCCGCCTATTAAAGCTTGGATTTCTCCTGTACTGTTCTCCAGGAGAACCATAGCACCCTGGACTTGTTTATCATTTTGATCTGATGGAAAATTAGCGCTGTTGGCAAAGACATCCTCCATTTTTTGCTGAACCTTCGGGTTAAGAGATGTATATATCTTTAGTCCCCCACGGTAAAGAAGGGTCTGGGATGTATCTGAAGAGATCCCCTGCTGCTGGAGGATTTTTTCTGTCTCAGAAATGACATGATCGGTAAAATAAGGAAAAGAATAGCTGATTGTTGTGCCAGTCTTAAACTGTAATTCTTCTTGTTTAGCCTGCTCAGCCTCTTGCTCGGTTATTTTTCCGTATTTGACCATTGTATCTAATACAAGTTCCTGGCGCTTTTTAGCCAATTCCTTGCTTTGGTTAGGGTTGTAGTTGTTAGGACTGCGAACGATTCCTGCTAAAAGGGCACTTTCCGCAAGGGTAAGTTCGTTTGCATTCTTACCAAAATAATGTTGAGCTGCTGTTTGAATTCCATATGTTCCATTTCCAAAATAAATGCGATTTAGATAGAATTCAAGGATTTCATCCTTGGAATAGCGGTGTTCCACCTGGAGTGAAAGCACAGCTTCTTGAATCTTACGCTTAAAGGTTTTTTCCGGTGTAAGGAAGGAGTTCTTAACAAGCTGTTGGGTAATGGTGCTTCCTCCCTCTGCTCCGATGCCACCTTTGATATTGGCAACCACGGCTCTACCAATTGCTTCTAAGTCTAATCCGTGGTGATTGAAGAAACGGTTATCTTCGATAGCAATGAAGGCATCAGGTACGTATGGAGGAAGGTCTTTTAGGGAAACCGGGGTTCTGTTCTCATCTGCATACACCTGAGAGGCGGGTTGGCCTTCTTGGTCGTAGATGACGGTAGTTTCACTTCCCTCAAGCTTTTGAGGGTCCCATTTGGGCATAGAATAAACTGCACTTGCCACATAGCCGCATCCAACACATATCAGGACGATTCCTACAAGAGTAACTGTAAGAAACAACAAACGGGAGAGACTTAGTTTCTTTTTCTTCTTTTTTTTAGTAGAAGGTTTAGTCGTAGCTTTTTCGCTAGGCATCATGATCACCCACTTTAAGTTTACTCAGGGATCTCCGTTATTTTACGGGTAGGGCCTGAAAGAAGAGTTAGCTTTAAATCTCGGGACTGCTCAATGGCCTCTTCTGGGGCAACAACAGTAAGCACATCATTTTTTTTGATAACAGTATCAGCATTAGGAGAAACGATTTCTTTGCCGCTGCGGTGAATGGACAAAATAGTTCCTCCAGTGCGGGTGCGAAAATCCGCTTCCTTCAAGCTCTTTCCTACTAAGGGAGACTCAGCCTCAACACGAAACTCATGAATACGTTGAAAGCGTGTTGCCATTTTGAAGGTGTATTCTAAGAGTTCGTTAGTTAGTTGGGCAATTTTTAGATCGAGTTTTCTGCGTTCCTCTAAATAGAAATATAGGTCCCTTTGAATGTCTTCCAGTATCTGGCGCTGCCCATATTCTGCTAGATAGTCTTCAGCAGCAGCATGAGAGATTACAATAACACCTACACCTGGCTGAAGTTTTACTATTTTTTTTTCCTCTAAAACTGCAAGTGCCCTCCTAATTGTTTCTGGGGATACATTGTATCTTCCTGCTAATGATGACCGTCCTAAAATTTTTTGCCCTTCCCTGTATTCCCCGCGGGCGATGCATGTGGCGATATCAACGGCAATTTTGATGTACTTTGCCGATCTGCTACGGGGTAGCTCTTCGGACACTAGATTCATTCCCTCCGCAAAAATTTCCTTTTTAAAGTATAGCATATTGGGGCTTAGCGGGAAAGGTATTAGGTAGTTATTGGTGGTTAGTTTTGGTTATTGAAAATAATTGTTGGTATTATGTTTCGGCATTACGTTTATGTTGAGCAAAGAAATCAGCTCCGGGGCATCTATCAATATCTATCTCTATAGGATAAACAGTAATTCTGACGAAATAATAGGGATTAATTAATACTCGCTGATGCCTTGAAAAGCTAACAGGTATCCAGTATAATAAGTTTTGTAATAATTTAATGAATTGCCGAAGTGGCGGAACTGGCAGACGCAGCGGACTCAAAATCCGCCGTGGTTCACCCCACATGTGGGTTCGACTCCCACCTTCGGCACCAGATACTAATTGCTCTTGAATACGCAAAATGCGGGTTTGAGAGCTTTTTTATATTATTTTTATATAAATTAAAATTATCTTAATGTTGATTTTATGTAT
>JBASML010000267.1:0-1914 GCA_049656845.1 Syntrophaceticus sp. | reverse complement strand
GTATTCCTAATTAATTCAGCTCTTTTGAAATCACGATTAAATGCATCGATCTCTTTGCTGGCTAGTTTTTGCAGAAAAACCGGCCGGATTTTCACCAACAGTTCATTAAGTTTTCTTAACTCCACATCTCTAATCAGCCCCATATCCAGTCCCAGGCGGACATTGGATAAGTGGTCCATAGCTTCTTCTGAACTTATAACATAGGCATTGGTCAAAGTCCCATAGGACCGGAAAACCATATCCTCCAGTTGGGCAAGGCTGTTTTTGCGCATCTCATCCCGGGCCCACTGCTCCTGCTCGATAATCTGGCGGCTGACCGAGGTGAGGTTACCTATGATCTCTTCTTCACTGAGTCCCAAGGTGATCTGGTTAGAAATCTGGAAAATGTCACCCTTGGCTTGGGTACCTTCCCCATACAGCCCCCGCACCACAAAACCCAATTTAGAAAGATCCATAAACAGCTTTTTGGCCTGGTTATTCATTGCTATCGCCGGGAGGTGCATCATCACTGATGCCCTGAGCCCTGTACCCACATTGGTGGGACAGCAGGTCAAATAGCCATACTGTTCATCAAAAGCATAATCAAGCTTGCTTTCCAGAAGATCATCCACCAGGCTGGCAAGCTCCCACGCTTCCTGCAGCTGCAGTGCGGGGAAAAGCACTTGTAGACGCAGGTGGTCTTCTTCGTTCACCATAACACTGACCGCCTCATCCTCACTCAAGCCAAGGCCGCGCCCTGCCCCCTCACCTTCTGCAAACTGCGGGCTGATCAGGTGCTTCTCCACAAAGATCATCCTATCCAAAGGAGAAAGATCCTCAAGAGATGCAAAATCGATTCCCCCTACCCGCTCAGCCACCTCTTTACTTGTAAGGACATCCTGAACAAGCCCCATCACTTCCCTGCTACTTTTTTCCTCCAACCTGTGAGGGAAGTTATAGCCATTAAGATTGCGAGCCAACCGCACACGGCTGCTGATCACAATGGAGGCATAAGGGCCCTTCCCCTCCATCCACTTGGTATAAGGGTTGTTAAGGGCATTCTTGATGGACATCAATCTTCGCCTCCTTTACTCATTTTTCTTTTCCAAATCACGGATTTCGTCTCTGAGTTCAGCAGCCCTTTCATAGGCCTCTTCCTTTACAGCTTGCTGCAGTTGAGCTCTCAGCTTTTCAATCTCACGCCACTTGCTCCCTTTACCCTCATAGCTTTCACTGTCTGGCATAGTTTTCAGCTCATCACTTTCCCGCACCATACCCAGCCTACCACCTGCCCTTTTGGGAATCTTACCTGTATGCCGGGTAGATCCCTGTACTCTTCGGATCAGCGGTTCCAGCCCATCATCAAAGGTGCGGTAACACCTGCTGCAGCCAAATTTCCCGATCTCTCCAAACCTAGCAAAGCTAAGGCCACATTCCGGGCATTGAGGAGAAGTCATGGGCTCCATTGTTGTTTGAAAAGGAGACCCATTCATCAGCCCTGCCAGAAACTTGTGAATAGGAAAGCCAGGCTCAAAGTTCATAGAAAAGTCAAGCTCACTAGGCCCAAATTTCTTCATGGATAATCCAAACTCCTGGTGGCTGCGGGCACACTCAGAACACAAATGCATCTCCGTTTTAACATTATTGACAATCCGAGTCAGGTGTACAGTTGCTGGTCTCTTATGACATTCCTGGCAAATCATATACGCCACCCCTTTTTTCTCGGCAACCCCCTGCAAAACAGCATCGGAGTCACCTTCTATAATTATTTTCATATTATCACCGGACATTTTGCCGGATCCATTTTTATTGATCAGCCTAACCAAGGCATCGATTGCTAACATTCATAAAAAAACACCGCAGACGGTTCATTCTTCAAAAGAAACCCTCTTGGGCAAGGGCTCTGAGAATCTGCAGCAGTAGTTCACCCCCTTC
>JBASML010000266.1:0-4513 GCA_049656845.1 Syntrophaceticus sp. | reverse complement strand
AATCTAGGCTTACAGTCTTGACATCAATACTACCGTCTCAACGTGGGTGGAACGGGTGGAAGTGCCAGGGCGGGCGTTACCACCTATCCTATCAAACTCAGTAAGGCTGTGCACAGCGGTGATGCCAAACTGACCATCGGTGGTGCTGAAACATTTGTGCTACCCGGTGGGGGTATCAACTTCATGGTTGATGTTGAGCAGGTGGTGCCTAAAGCATTTACTTGGGTGCCGGCGCCTGCAACAGTTGCTCCTGTAGAGTATACGATGACAAAGAAAAAATACGCCGAAATTGGCGGCCATATAGAGAAGGTTGTGGATGTTTCATCTGTCCGAAAGGATGAGTAAGCGATGGGGTCATGGCTGAGACCAGGGCTGTATTTTCTGGATTATGGGCCAATGCAGATGACATTAAGCGCCTTTTGTGGAAAAGAGCCGCTTGGTCAAGAGATTATGGATGCAGCAATGTATGCTAAGTATTTATTGGCAGAATTGGCTCCCTGTTTAAGGGTGGCGAAACTTTCTGCTGGGGAAATAAAACAGTGTCCTACAAGCCCGGAGGTTCTGGCCATGATGATCGATGCTGTAAAAAGGTGCCCTGATCCATCCCTTACTCCGATGGCCGCTGTGGCTGGTTCTATTGCCGACAAGGTTGCTGACTTTTTAGTTCAGCGGGGTGCGACCAAGGTCATGATCAATAATGGCGGTGATATTGCCCTGCGCCTGGCAGAGGGTGAATCTGTCAAAGTGGGGATTACCTCTGATTTGAACAGCAGAGCAGTATCCCACATTATTGAGGTTGAATCTGTTTCTCAGGTTGGGGGTATTGCCACAAGTGGTTTGGGGGGAAGAGGCTTTACCAAAGGGATTGCCTATGCGGTGGTTGTGTTAGGGGTTAATTGCCGGTTGGCTGATGCCTGTGCTACTTTGGTGGCTAACCATACTTTTAGCCCAGATCCTGAAATCAAACAGGTCCGTGCTGAAAAATTAGATCCAGACACTGATATCTGTGGGCATCTAGTAACTGCTGCTTTGGGCAGGCTGCAGCCAAAGACCTGGCAGCAGGCTTTGCATAATGGGCTTACTCAAGCCCGGGAAGTTGTAGAGCAGGGCATTATTTATGGGGCGGTTATTTTTGCCGGTGGACAGCTGGCAGCTGTACCAGAGCGGTTGCTGAGCAGGGTCCTGCCAGTAAGTGATAAAAACTAATTAATTATCAGGAGGTCTAAAAAATGTCTGAAGCCAAGCTCGAAGTACGGAAAATGTACACTGTGGTTGAGGAAACATGGGCAGATGGGGAGCGTGTCTTGGATAAACCTCATCGTAAAGCGGCAGCAGCAGCAGTTTTTAAGAACCCCTTTGCAGGTAAGTACCAGGAGGATCTCAGCCTTCTTTATCGATGGAGTGAAGAACTAGGTGCAGATTTAACCAAAAGGGCAGTTGCTGCTTTGGGAATTGCCCCGGAAGAGGTAGAAAGCTATGGCAAAGGGGCTATTGTTGGTGAGAATGGTGAATTGGAGCATTGTGCAGCATTAATGCATCCTGCACTTGGTAAACCCATGCGCACCAATGTAGGGGGTGGCAAGGCGATTATTCCATCTGCCAAGAAATTGGGACATCCAGGTGTTAGCATTGATGTGCCACTTCATTATAAAAATGCGGCATTTGTTCGCTCTCATTTTGATGCTATGGAGGTACGGGTACCTGATGCCCCCCGGGCGAATGAACTAGTCCTGATTGTTGCGGTGACTGATTCAGGTAGACCCTTGGCAAGGGTTGGCGGTCTGACAATTGACGAAGTCAAGGGAGAGGACGGGTTGCGTTAAAAGATAATGATAAATGCCGGGGGTTTTTTTAATCCCCGGCATGAAATAATCCCAGGGGGAATGTGTGATGAATATTGGTTTTATCGGAATCGGTGCAATGGGAAGGCCAATGGCGGTCAACTTACTTAAGGCGGGTTTCCATCTTACTGTTTACGATCTGAACCAGGAGGCTGTGCAACAACTGGTAGAGATGGGTGCATGTTCTGCTGCTACTCCGAAGGAACTTGCTGCTGGTGCAGATGTGGTTATTACTATGCTCCCTAATTTTGGTGTTGTCCAATCTGTGTTGGGTGGTGCTGATGGAGTACTGGCCGGGATTCGAGAGTCAGCAGTGATTATTGATATGAGTACTGTAGCTCCCAATCAGACACGCAGGATGGCAGCTCTGGCGAAGGAAAAAGGAGTTAGCTACCTTGACGCACCGGTAAGCGGTGGTGTGGGAGGGGCAGCAAAAGGTGCCTTGACCAGTATGGTAGGGGGGCCGGCAGTGGTAATCGATCAAGTGATGGGTATTTTTAATGTTTTAGGTAAAAAGGTTTATCGAGTTGGAGATGTTGGAGCGGGAGATGCCATAAAGCTAGTTAATAATCTGCTGTTAGGAGTCAATATGGCTGCAGTAGCAGAAGCAATGGTCGTTGGCGTCAAAGCTGGACTAGATCCCCAGGTTCTTTTGGAGATTATTAGCAGCAGTTCCGGGAACAGCTACGCCCTGGAAACAAAAATGCCAAACTTTGTTATGAAGGGTAATTTTGAACCTGGGTTTGCTATTAATCTGCAGTTTAAAGACTTGGAGTTGGCAACCCAGACCGGTAAGGATTTGGGTGTCCCTCTGTTTTTGACCAATTTAACACAGCAGATCTTTGAGCAGGCCCGTGCTGTAGGGTTGGGTGGAGAAGATATCTCTGCTGTGATTAAGGTATGGGAAAAACTTGCCGGGGTTGAGGTACGGGATTAGTTATTGATGGTGTGGGAGGATTTTATCTTGAAAGATTATCTGGATGCAGCCAGAGCCAGGGGATATAACCCTAAGGCTTTGACACTTGGAGAAACCATAGAGTTAGCACAGGGACCTGGTATTTCTGTCAGCGATGTTGTGCTTGATGAGGCTCAGTACAGGAGCGGGCTGAGCTTTGATGAGGTGATTGATTCTATAGAAGGGGCTTTTCATCATAACCTGAAGGCCCTAGAAATTGGCCTGACTACTGGAAGTAGTTTTCTGTTTGGTCAATGTGCCAGCGAATTGGCTGAAAATGATTTTGCCAGAAAAATTATTGATGACGAATTTATCAATAAGGCGGTTGTGTATACGCTGGCTGCGCAAATTGGAAATCATACTGTGGGCTTGGAACCATGTGCCGGTACCGGTGATTCCTGCCCTTATACTGGGCTTTTCAAAGTAATGATGGAACAGACGGAGAGGGAAAAAGCATTACGTGCTACAGCTGTAATGTTAAAAGTGGGTACACTTTTCCGGTCAGGTAAGACCACCACAGGTTGCAATATGGAGGGATTCGGTGCAGGGTCTGCGGCTACGGCAGCTGCTTTGGTGGAATTGTGGGGAGGCAGCCCTACTGAGGTGGGAAAAGCTGTGGTGCTTGCGCTCTCACCGACAATTGCTGTTCCCTGTACACCCAGGGTAATGGTTGCTGGTTTGTGTGCGAATCATATTGGTACAGCGATTTTGAATGGTGCTTTAGCAGCTAAGCTGGTTTTGCTCACTGGTATACCCGTGAATGTCCCTGTTGATGTCATGATGGCCTTAGCCCAAGCGGTACATCCCATTTCAGCAGAACATGTTGTACCGACTGTGATCAGCTATTTACAGCCTTTTTTTAAGAAAAATCCAGAGGTTGAGAAATATGTGGCCCCCGAGGTGAGAAAAAGAGAAAGAGAGGCCATTAACCAGAAGGTGGCGGAAGCATTGGAAGAATCAAGAAAAATGGCTGCCCGTAGCAATTGTATTATCAGACCATTTGGAGAAGCGGTTGTGGGCGGGAGCAGTCAGGCGGTGGGCTCACCTACTAATGCTGCTCGTATTGCTCATGAGCTTGCTAGTGGGGATGTGAAGAGGGTCAAGATTGAGTTATACCCAGAACTTTTTGCTCGCCGGGGGATCAATGTTCCTGGTATTTTGATGGGTGCAGTTTATGGTTCTTCCACTGGTGACAGCAGGATGTACAGCGAGGTTTTAGGGAAGGTATTGGCTGAGGACATTGCAGTGGAGATATTAGAGGTTGAAGAGCCTCAACTCCAAAGAATCACCATTGAAACAACAGGTAGCAGTTCTATGGTTGATTCTTTGAACCGTGGTGGGGGGCGCTTGGTAATCAGGGATGCCCGACCGTCACGGGATGCAGCAATTATTGCAGCAGAAAAGTTAGGAATAGTTGTAGTTGATTAAGAGGAAGTGGGTGAGGTTTCTTTATGAATGAACTGGAGCAGTATCTTGCCAGCGCAGCAGGAAAAGTAAGGGTTGAGGCTGGAGAGGAAATTACCGCTAGTGTGGATTTGGTGATCGCCCATGATGTAACAGGTCCAATGGCGGTGGAGCGATTTCAAAGGATTGGGGTTAATCAAGTTTTTGATCAGCAAAAGGTTGTCTTTGTTTTAGATCATATTATTCCGGCTGCTACTGTAGAAGCCAGAAGCCTGCACAATTCTTTGCGCAAGTTTAGTCGCGACTTTAATAC
>JBASML010000265.1:0-1638 GCA_049656845.1 Syntrophaceticus sp. | reverse complement strand
CCACAGTGCGTTCTGTAACAGCGGGATAGATTCTCCACACACCCAATTCTGTTGCCTTTTGGATGATAAATTCGAATTTATTACCTTTGGGAATACCCTGGACGAGAACAAGGCGCAGGGGAGGCTCTACATCTTTTCTGCACTCTTCCAGCACCCGGACAAAAACAGACATCCCAGCTGTTTTCGTAATCTCTGAGCGGTACTCCTTACCCTCTTCATCCCACAGCCAAATTTCATCCCCCGGTTCAAGCTTCAATACCCGAAGGATTTTTTTCGCATCCCCCCGGGAAAGGGGGAAATCGCTAACATCACAAGGCACATTAGGCAAGTAAAATCTATGCACCCTGGTGTCTCCTTTCCATAAGTAAGTGTATTGCAAATAAGTGTAACGTAAACTTACCAATGTTGGCGCAGTTTTTTTATATTATACAAAAGTTCCATCGGACTTTCATCTTTAGAGATAATAAAACAAGCCTGACTGCCGGAAAATTCTCACAGCTGTATATAATAAGCAATAAATTAATCTGGTAGCTGAGGAAGGACAAAGCTGCTCAATAAAGAATGATATACCCTATACCACTTTAAATAATAGGAGCCCACCATGAAACTCACGAAAGCGTTCACAAATGCGATTAATAATATGTTGCTCGTTCTTTCCAGAAGCCTGCAACGATTTCCCGTCACCATACTGTGTTCAACTGCTGTGGCGGTTATGCTGATCTTAATCTCGGAATTACAACCGACACATTCAGAAACACTTTACAGGATAACAATGATTCTTGCCCTTGGAATCCCACTTTCCTTATGCATCAAGGTTTTCTTGGAAAGGAGGGACAAAGGAAAAACAGCCATACTTATCGGATTATATGCCGCAGGCGGTTTAATGCTTATCTTGTATTATTTTTTCCTTCTAGACAAACTCAGCATGGTTTCCATAACAAGATATATCGCGGTAAGTCTTGCCTTATATCTGGGCTTTCTCTTTATTCCTTACCTCCCCAAGAAAGAACAGTTTGAAATGTACATCATCAAGGTCTGTTCAGGTTTTCTCATTACGGTGATTTATTCTGCTGTACTGTATTTGGGACTTGCTGCCATTCTCCTAGCCATGGACCAGCTCCTTGGAATACAAATAACAGAGAAAGCATATTTCTACACCGGACTTTTTGTAGCCTTCATTTTTGCACCTTCCTATTTCCTGGCGGATATACCACTGCCAAACCAGCAGTTCCAGCAAGAAAACTATTCAAAAATATTAAGGGTCTTGCTCTTATATATAGTAATGCCCCTTTTGACAGCATACACAACAATACTCTACATTTATTTTATTAAGATCATAGTACTGTGGCAGTGGCCTGTGGGTTTGGTATCTCATTTGGTGCTCTGGTATGCAGTTATCGTTGCTGCAGTGTTATTCCTCATAACCCCAATCAAGGATGAGGACAAGTGGGCAAACAGGTTTATAAAATGGATGCCGAAAATAATACTGCCTATCTTAATCATGATGTTTATTTCTATGGGTATCAGGATCAATGCCTATGGAGTAACTGAAAATAGATATTTTGTAGTTGTTTTGGGACTTTGGGTATCCGGTATGATGCTTTATTTCTCCTTCATTAAAAAACGCATGAACATAGT
>JBASML010000264.1:0-5426 GCA_049656845.1 Syntrophaceticus sp. | reverse complement strand
CCCGCATCCTCCGTTCGACTTGCATGTGTTAAGCACGCCGCCAGCGTTCGTCCTGAGCCAGGATCAAACTCTCCGTAAATTCTTTTTAAACGCTGACCTCACACGACTGTTCAGTTTTCAAAGACCTGTTGAGCCTTAAGTGTGGCTCCGGGAATATATATTAGCATATGGGTTTTCTGATGTCAACCATTCTGGGATATAAATATAGTTATTCTGGGATATAAATCTTATCTTCTTTCCGTGCATGAATAAATTTCATCATCATCCTTATCCCATCAATGCAGTATAACAAAGGATTAAGCTTTGTACAATAGGTTAATCCTTGTTAATTCTTGTAATACCTCATACAGTAATGATGTGCACATTTCTCTGCGGTATTCAGCTGATGCCCTGATATCAGAAATTGGGCTACAGTAATTCCTCGCTCTTTTAGCAATATCTTGTATGCCCTGGTCATCGAGTTTTTTCGAGGCAAGCAGCTCCTCAAGTTCTCTACTCCTTTTGACCACCGGAGCCACTGAACCAAAAACAATACTGGGCTTGCTGCATCTACCAGACACAGAATCAAATTCCATCTTAACAGCACAACTTGCAATAGAAATTGCTAATGCATTTCGCTGCCCCAGTTTTTTATACTTAAATCTCTCCCCAGGCTGCATCTTCTTAACAATAATCCCTGTGAGCAGCTCACCAGGCAATATACATGTTTTTCCTGGTCCTGTAATAAATTCCTCAAGGTTGATTTCTCTCTTCCCATTAACAGAGCGGAGGATAACCTTTGCTCCCAGGGCCACAAGCGGTGGTATAGAATCCGCAGCAGGAGAAGCATTCATAATATTGCCACCAAGTGTACCCGCGTTCCTGATTTGAGGAGAACCTACACTAGCACAACCTTGCACTAAAAGCGGTAAATACTTGCGTGTTATTGCGGATTGCAAAACCTGCTCATGGGTAGTCATCGCTCCAATAGTAATAAAATCTCCTGCGTCTTTTATTTCAGCCAACTCAGTTAAACCCGATAGATCAATGAGCTTTTTCGGATGCAGCAGTTTGTTTTTAATCCTGACCATCAAATCTGTCCCCCCTGCCAGGGGAACCCCTTCACTGTCACCTATCGCTAGTAGAGCTTCATTGATACTCCCAGGTCTAATCACTTCAAAATCCCGCATTTGCACACCTCCATGGCATACATAAAGGTAAAATCAGTTTGAAACTCAGAACAAATAATTAAAACAAAGATATCTATTTATCATCAGCATACAAACTTGTTCAGACAAAATTTTAACCCCGATGCCAGATCATTAGATGCTGTGATGAAAAACATGTGATCCCACTACCTCTGCAATGTCGATATTATATACTTTAACCAAGTTCTCATTATCTGTTGGCACCGCCTAGGTGTCACGAATGCCTATCTATTAAACTGCTAAAATTTCCTGTTTCAATTTCTTTAATCTGAGGCAAGCCAATCAATTGATTAAACTTATGGAAAGGGATCATCTTTTTTATTAAATTCTTTGTTGTACCTGTTTTTTTGAGCTCATCCATCAAATCCTGCACAGCCTGTGCTGTAATATAGGTTGAGGCTGTAGGGAAGATCACCAAATCATAACCAATTTGTTGTAATTCAGCTGCACTCAAAAGAGGTGTTCGGCCGCCTTCAACCATATTAGCCAGAACAGGCACACTAAAACTTGAAGTAATCAGTTTCATCTCTTCCAGGGATTCAGGTGATTCAACAAAAATCACATCAGCACCAGCCTTCTCATAGGCCTTACCCCGCTCAATCGCCTCTTCAATACCAAATACTGTCCTGGCATCCGTTCTAGCTATAATTACCATGTTTTGATCAATTCGAGTAGCAACCGCTGCCCTGATTTTATCAACCATTTCTTCAGTTGGGATCACCTGTCTCCCGGTCATATGGCCACATTTTTTGGGAATCACTTGATCCTCTAACTGGATCGCAGCTGCACCAGCTTTTTCATATTCTCTAACCGTTCTTACAACATTCACCAGGTTACCAAAACCAGTATCCCCATCACAAATAACCGGTATTCCCACACAATTGACCATATTGTTGACCCTGGAGAGCATTTCCGTCATGGTCAGTAAACCAACATCCGGCTGACCCAAATGGCTGGCAGCCTGTCCATAGCCGGTCATATAAATGGCATCAAACCCTGCCTGTTCAATAATCTTTGCTGTTAGTGCGTCATGAGCACCTGGCGCTACCAAGATATCATGCCCTTCTAATAATTTTCGCAGTTTCACCCTTGTTTCCATATCAATTTTCTCCCTCTCCATTTAACATGTAATAACTAATAACTTTTTAAATAACCCATAGCAAACTCTAAAACCTCGTCTGGGTATTGCTGGCCAATCGTTCCTATGGCGTACATCAAGTAATCCTTATCCATCAAAAATAACGGTTTCCGAGGCAATAGTGATAAGCCTGGATTTTCAAAAACCTTCTTCATAATACGAACAGCTTTCTCGTCAGAGGAATGGGTAACAATACCCCCGATTGCGATCACATGCTTGACTTTTCTTAAATCTCTGCCTACTGGAGTCCCTGGAGCAATTCCAAGTACAGGATCGTACTCCTGTGCCAAATAACCCGCGTGGCGTTTTAATGCAATTTCTATAGCTGTAACTGCCATAGCCTCGTCAAACAACTGTTCTTCCTCAGTACAGCTGATATATTCTGGATTCTTCTCCAGAAATGCTACATACTGCACTAATTTCCGCTCATTTTTTTCCCCAGATAGTCCTACTCTGTTCAAAACTCCAGCCGGACCCACAGCTTCTATAATGCCGCTGGCACTGATCCTCATCCCCAAATTACCCTCTACAGTGCGATATGAAAGTTGCTTTTCATTGCTAACAACCAGCCCCTTCTCCTCATCAGGGATCTTGCTCAATGAAGGAAGTACAGAGTGCACATCTGTTGTGGCGCCACCGATATCCACTATCAGTAAATCCCCCAATCCTTTAGACCTGTAAGTACCTAATGCAAGAAGCTCCGCTCCCATTAAAACAGCCCCGGGGGTCGGCATCACCCTGTTATCAGTAACTGTTTCCGTTAATTTGCCCATTCCCTTCGCACGAGTTAATTGGGCAATAAATTGTTTGTGAATGGCCTGACGGGCAGGCTTGACATTCAGTTGATGGATTGTCGGCATTACATTGGGAACCCTGACTGTCGTAAGATTATTGCTTTTCAAAACGCTTTCTACTTTAGCTTGAGCACTCGCATTACCGGCAATAACAACAACAGCATCAATTCCACTGTTAATGATTACATAAGCATTCTCCAGCAAAGACTCCTCATCGCCACCATCTGTCCCTCCCGCCAGCAGGATGATATCAGGGTTAATTTCCTTGAGTACTTCAACCTTAAAGCTAGGCTCATCCTCATAGGAGATAATTTCCAAAACCCTGGCTCCGGCACTCATAGCCACTTCCTTGGCAGCTTTAGCAGTAACACGGGGCATATACCCCATTGCTACCATGCGAAGACCCCCTGCGGCACTACTAGTTGCATATATTTCTTCGATGGGTAGTTCTGGCATAACCAACTCATTGAACAAATTGTATTTTGCATTTTGCAAACCTATAGTAATATTTTCTACTGTAGTAGGAGCCTGGGAACGGCCGATATAAACCAATTTATCCCCTTCCCATGTAAATGCCGCTATTTTTGTATATGTACTACCAACATCGTAGACGATAAGGACGCCTTTTTTTACATTTGCTCCATTCATCTCCATCCACCTCAAGTCAAATAATCACCTTATATAAACCTGTCCGTCCATAATTCGCCGTGCTGTTCTCCCAAAAGCAGCCCTTTTAAGTACAACCTGGCCACCCTGTGTTTCCGTCACCACCTCAACTTCAATCACTCCCGCAGGGTGACCAATCCTCACCAAAGATTCATCTCCACTCACCACTTCATTGACAATAGTCCCAGGAATTTTAGCAGCAGCTCCAGTACAGGTAGTACCAGTTCCGGCATAAGTCTTATGCATCACCTGCATGAACATCAACCGCGCTACCAGATCAACATCTTGCCCAGGAATCACCCTGCCTGTAATATAATCCTTATAGTCCTGTGCAGGGCTAACAAAGGCGAGCATGGGAAATGCAGGCGACCTTCGAGTAGCCTCTTCTTCTGTTTTGGCCATTCCAATACGAACTGCAGCTTTGGCGCGAATATACTCCAAAAGATCAAGAATCTTCTGGTTGCCATCAATCTCCTCTGGTGTTTCCAGCCCAGTCAATCCTAGATCTGATGCCCGCACAAAGACCATTGGATTAGCCACATCTACGATAGACACCTCAATTTTGCCTAATCCCTCTACATCGAAAGTGTCTTTCACATTCCCTGTTGGAAGCATTTTACCGGTTACAGCACCTGCAGTACCAGCAAAATCCATCATGATTTTGGCACCTGTACCAGGAACACCATCAATGCAATAATCCCCATTCACTAAAGCCTTGCCATCCATTACCGGAACTTCAGCAACTAATATCTTCCCTGTATTGGTGTTATATATCCTTACAGTCGTAATGGGTTCCACTGCCTTGACTAACCCTTCGTCAATAGCAAATGGACCAACTCCAGAAGAAATATTGCCACAATTTCCGGAATAATCGACTAATGGCTGAGTGATGCTAACCTGCCCAAACGTATAATTCACATCTACCCCTGGGTATGTAGGAGGTGCAATAATAGCTGCCTTGCTTGTTAATGGATCTGCACCCCCCAACCCGTCTATCTGTCTGATATCCGGACTGCCAAAAATCTTGAGTAAGGTTTGGTCTCTTTCCTCCCTGTCAGTTGGTAGATCGTTTTCATGTAAAAAAATACCCTTGCTGGTTCCTGCACGCATGATGGTGCAGCGTATTTTTTTCTGTTCCATCTAATCTCTCTCCCTTACCTTAGTCTCTACCCAGGCTACTGCATCTTCGGGATCTGTCCCTGGTCCAAAAAATCCGTCAACACCTAAAAAACTGGCACCCTCTTTTTCAATCTTCTCTTCATAATAAGTATGTTCTTCCTCTTTCTCTGCAATCCGACCACCAGCCATCACAATGGTTCTATCGGCAAGTCCCAACTCAGCAAGACGCTGCCTGACCCTAGGAAACAACTTGATCCCCAATCCCAACAAATTGCTAACACCAATTACATCTGCCTTAACCTCTGCTGCAACTTCAGCAACAGTTTCCGGCAGATTCATCCCTCTAAGATAAATCACCTCATAACCAGCTTTTTCAAAAGCCTCCCGAATCATATTGATCCCCATTACATGCGCATCAGCACCGACAGTAGCCAGGAGGATCTTGGTTTTTTTCGTAATCTTTTGTTCTGCCGGCATTTCTACCGGTTCACTGGTAAATGCCAATTTAGTAGGGTCGACATT
>JBASML010000263.1:0-5958 GCA_049656845.1 Syntrophaceticus sp. | reverse complement strand
ATCAGGTGAAATATAATGGGCAATCTCCCTGGCAACAGCCACAAGATCTCCAACAGGTATGGCAAGAACAATTATTTCTGCTTGTTTGACTCCAGTAAGGTAATCTGTAGTACCCATAGATACAGCGTCTATTTCTTGAGCAAGTTGTACAGCATGAGAATCCCGATCGATGCCAATCACTTCATAATTTCCCTTCGTGCAGAGTGCCATTCCCAGGGAACCACCTATCACACCAAGACCAATAATGGCAACCTTCTTCTTCTCTTCCAGCACTGTTCACTCCCATTCGCTAACTACCAATCCAAAAGTGACAGGGTACGGCTCTAACCACTAACCACCACTCCCGGAAGTGATCTGCCCACTGCCCTGGCAACTTCTTGCACATCCCTAACCAGCCCCTGGAATTTTTCAGGGGTAAGAGACTGCTGCCCATCTGAAAGGGCATCACCTGGAGAAGGGTGCACCTCGATCAGTAACCCATCTGCTCCAGCTGCTATAGCTGCACGTGACATAGGAGGCACCAGCCACCAACTGCCGGTCCCATGGCTGGGATCCACCATTACAGGAAGATGGGAAAGGTGCTTGATTACAGGTATCGCATTCAAATCAAGGGTATTTCTCGTTTGGGTTTCAAAGGTTCTGATTCCCCGTTCACAAAGAATAACCTGATGGTTGCCTTCCAACATGATATACTCAGCAGCCATAAGCCACTCTTCAATAGTTGCTCCGGACCCTCTCTTTAAGAGAATCGGTTTTCCTGCTATGGCAACCTCTTTTAAAAGAGGAAAGTTCTGCATACTCCGCGCCCCAACCTGTAGAACATCAGCACAACTCGCAACAAGCGGTACTAACCGCGGATCTATTACCTCAGTAATGATCAAGAGCCCTGTTTCAGCCCGGGCCTCAGCCAAGTATTCCAATCCTTCTTCTGCTAGGCCCTGGAAAGAATAGGGGGAAGTGCGTGGTTTAAAAGCACCTCCCCGCAAAAAGGTGGCTCCAGCCTCCTTTACTGCCATGGCACACTCTAGGAGTTGAGTTCTAGATTCCACAGCACAGGGGCCTGCCATTAGGTGGACATCCCTACCCCCGATAACCTGGCCCCCTATTTCAATTAATGTATCATTTTTTTTAAACTCCCTGCTTGCCAATTTAAACGGATTCAAAATCGGAACCACCTTTTCAACACCAGGCATCACATCTATAGCTAATTTAAATGCCCGCGTGCGATCACCAATCACACCAATAATGGTACGAGATACTCCTTTGGAAAGATGAACTTTAAAACCTTCCTGGATTAGTTTCGACTGTACTGCTTTAATTTCCTTCATACTTGCCTGGCTATCCATAATAATCACCATTTTGCCTGACCTCCTTAGGGTGACAGAAAACAGCAGGCTAAAGACAAAAAAAACTCCATAGTAGGAGTATCACACAATATTGCCTTCCTACCATACTGCCGTCCTGCCAAAATTTAATATGCACTGGGTATCCTGCCGATTTTACCGTACTACCTCCCCAGCGACCTCATTTTAACATAAGATAAAATAAAATTAAAGAAAAGCCCACAACAGATAATGTGGGCTTTTTCATGATAAACCATGAATATTATTCTTCAAGTGTAATTGCTTCCTCCGGGCACTCCTCTACACAAGTTTCGCACTCTGTGCAGTCATCCGGACGAACGACCTTAGACTTATCATCTTCAATCTCAAAAACTTCACTGGGACAAACATCCACACAGGTTTCACAGCCAGTACACTTGTCCAAATCCACTTTCGGCGGCATAAACTATAACCTCCTTTTACTTGAGATAATTATGATAAAACTCAAAATAATCATACAAGCCCATTTCAAAGATGTCAACCGTTTTACCCATTCAGTTTCCATTCAGATTCAGATCTGGTCTGAGCACCGCAGCATCTTCCAAATAGATGTGTTTCACTTCATCCTGGGAACAAGGCAGATAAGCATGAACCAAAACACGCACACACATTTTAAGAGCCCCAGGAACAGGTATTTCAGTTGTACAGAACAGTGGTACATTAAGCCACCCCATTTCCCGAGCAGCTTCAGCTGGAAATGCTGCATTAAGATCCGGAGTAAGCGAAAGGATAATACTGATTATTCTTTCAGGCTCCAAAGAGTTTTCATCGGCAATGATCATCAACAGCTCTTTTGTAGCCCCGCGAATTGCTTCCGGGGTGTTTTCAGAAACTGGTGCTGCACCTCGGATGCCGCGCACCCATAATGTTCCGTCCATCAAAAAACCACCATCTTCTTAAGAAACCACACGATGCCCAAGGCCAATCGCTACTTCATCAAGGTGCAAAAGCCCAATCCCAAAAAAAACAGCCACACTCACATGATCATCATAGCGAGCAATTCCAATCTTGCCGCCCACATTAAAGCCCACAGCCTTTAAGCTGATCTGGCTCAAGGCTTCTCTGGTAGCACCTGCTACAGCACCCTGTTCACTATGGGTTTCTCTGATTACCCCTTCTCTTTTAGCCGCCACGACCGCCCGTTCCATAAACTTTTTCACTGTACTGATAAACTCACCGCCACAGTCCACAGCAGCTGTTTTTATCCCCTGTTGAGCATACAAAGCCTTTTGCTCTGCTTCCTCTTCTCTTGTCTTTGTTAGCGCCATTTGGATAGCTATAGCAGCTATTTGCCTACTTCCATAACCATTCAAGAACATATCACCCCACATGATCCCTATTTCATTTTAACCTTCCCTAAACTCACTCGGGAATTATTGGTTGATACCTGGTAATTAATCGGTGGCCAGGATACTCCCTGGGAAACCGCACTCACCTGGAATGTTATAGGATACGGGTATGCGGTTCCATCAATGGTAATCTCATCGCCAGCCTGTACAGCAAGCGAAATCTCCCTTTCCTGGAAACTGGCAACCTCACTGCCATTGATCAATATAACTACCCGAGGTAAAACAAAGTAGCCGTGCATCTTAATCTTAATTTCCCCATTTTGCTCCTGGCCTGGTTTGGCTACTCCCATATCTTGATTGTACAAGGGGACCCCTTCCATTTGTTCAGCAAAACTCAAGTAGAAACGGAGGGGATCCTTGGCCATAAACATCTGCAGAACAACTAACAAAGAGAAAAGAAGAATAACAATGATCTGTAGCCTTTGTTCCCATCGTTCCAATCGTTTAAAAAATTGTCTGCCCATTTAATGCCCCTCCTGCATAGTTCCTTATAACCATCTTTTACGCGGTTCAGGGCATTTTTATGCAAGACAGGTAAATTTACCTGTTATTCAATCGTTTTTCCAAGTAAAGACGATAAGTGCGCAGCTCCTCATTGATCTTATAAATAACACGTTCTATCTGGTACTTATCCAAAAAAACTTCTGCTGGAGACAGCACCTCTACCTTGCGGAATTCATCCCGCAGCAAAAAAGGAATCGCATCCTCAAGAGTGTCCGCTTCTAAAATAAATTCCACAGGCGCATAGGCAATCTCACGATCGCTTGTCTCATCACTAACTACGTAAACTTCACTATTAGTATTAATATCCTCAATCCGCACACCCTGAATGGGGATATTCCGCAGTAAGATCGCTTTTTGTTCCCTGACCTCCTCGGCTATTTCCTCCCCATCCTTCCACTTTGAGAACAGTTTCCCTTGCTTGCCTTCCCCACAGTAATCAAAGCGAACCTTTAGGCGCAGCTTTTTAGGATCTGTTGTGTCATTCATCAAATTTATCTCCGCCTCCCATCTGATTCTTTTAAACATCGCCTCAATTCGTCATAACCCCACAAAATTCCTTCCAGGAATTAATACTCAATACCACGCCTACTATTAATACCTTTTTGATAAGGGTGTTTCCGTAGTGTCATTTCAGTGACAAGATCTGCCCTCTCCATAATTGCTGGATGGGCATTGCGCCCGGTCAAAATAACCTCCACAAAGGGCTGTTTTTTATTCAGTAATGCCAGAACTTCATCTGCAGTCACAAACTCCTGGTAAACAGCCTGATTAATCTCATCCAAGACTACCAGATCATATTCACCGGAACAGAGTGCCTTCTCTGCTGCATTGAGGCCTAAGCGGGTTACTCTTTTATGTTCACTATTATCCTTTCCCTTAGAAGGAAAACATTTACCACAGCCGTGACACTTCTCCTCTCCCTGCCTGATCAGTGTGCTATAAGGGCAGGTAATCCCATACTGGCGAAACTCAAAATTTGGATAAAGCCTCTGAGTACTATATAATTCCCCGGTATAGGCCCCTCCCTTGATAAACTGTATAAAGCAAATATGAAAACCATGTCCAACTGCCCGCAGACACTGCCCCAGAGCAGCAGTTGTCTTCCCTTTACTGTCTCCAGTATAAACCTGTACAAGCCCCTTATCCAAGCGCGGTCTCGACATTACCTTTCTCCTTCCTTAAATTTTGAATAATTCTCAATACAGCAAGCTGATCTGGAAGCAGACGCAGTCCCTGCTCCTGCAACTTAAAAACGCAGCGGACCACTTCACCTCCGGTATAATCACGGTCCGGCAAATGATCAGGATCCACAAGATAACAACGCTTTCCGCAAGCCAAAAGCGGCTCTAAAATATGCGCGTTTAGAATATTCCCCTTTCCAAAAGGTGTCTCCAGGAGAAAAACAACATCAGCTTTCTGAGCTAGTTTGAAATTAGACTCATAACTTTGGGCACTGATCGGAGAAAAGGGTTTTTCCTCCACCAGGTCTATCCCTAAGGCATGAGCTACCTCCCAGTCAGTATCCTGAATATTAAGAACCCCAACAGAAACACAGCACCCCATCCTCGACAGCTGGCCCATCAGAGCGCTGCCAACACCTCCCCCACAGATCAAATGAACCCGTGGAAGTGATGAATTAACACTGCACTTGTCTGTAGATGGCAGAAGCACTATCTGAGGTGCACCTGTTAACGGGTGTTTAATCACCATTACATCTGTATTGTATACCTCTTTTATATTCTCTGTTGTTAGCACTTCTTCCGGGGTTCCTGCACTATAGATTTTTCCTTGATTTAACATAATCAACTGTTTACTGAACTGAGCTGCAAGATTTAAATCATGAAGGATACCGATTACCGTCACACCAAGACTTGTGTTCATCTCTTTTAAGAGATTGAGCACATCCAATTGCGCGCTCAGATCAAGATGGGCTACAGGCTCATCCAGGAGAATAATCTGTGGTTCCTGGGCTAAGGCCCTGGCCAAAATAACCCTCTGGCGCTCTCCTCCACTCAGTTCCAAAATATTACGGTCTTTGAGGTGCCAGCAATTAGCTGACTCCATAGCATTTCGCACAATTTTGAAATCATCTTCACTTTCCCGATCAAATCTCTCTATATGAGGGTGCCTTCCCATCATCACTACTTCTAAAACAGTAAAGGGAAAATGCATTTCTGTTTCCTGGGGCACTACAGCCACTTGTTTGGCAAGATCACGCCTTGAAATCTTGTTTAGATCCTCTCCTTGAAAATAAACAACCCCTTGTGTCGGTTTTAAAGTTGCGGCAATGGTTTTCAAAATGGTGGATTTACCTGCAGCATTAGGACCCACAATACCCAGGAAACTGCCAGGTGCAACATCAAAGCTTATACCCCTTATAGCCTGATGAGACCCGTAACTGCATTGAACACCATGTATTTTAAAGATCATATTATTATCCATGATATCAATAATCCCTTCCTATATTAAAAGTAGCCCCTGCTCTTACGAGTACGCAAAAGATACATAAAAAAGGGGGCACCTAAAAATGCTGTGACAACACCCACTGGTAGCTCAACAGGTGCTACAGCAACCCGTGCTACGATATCCGCCCAGATTAAAAATATTCCACCACCCACAGCTGAAACCGGTAACAGAACCCGATGATCCGGGCCCAGTACAAGCCGCACCAGGTGCGGAACAATTAAGCCTACAAAACCAATGGTGCCAGCCAGGGATACAGC
>JBASML010000262.1:0-3045 GCA_049656845.1 Syntrophaceticus sp. | reverse complement strand
GGAAAGGACCCAATAGATCCTTTACAAAAGGCCATTAATTATTTATTTTCTCAGTATAATATCATTAAGAATTACAGATATCATGGTTGTTTCTTTGACTATTACATACCTGCCCTAAAAGTAGCAGTGGATGATTGTACACAGGGCGCAGATATGGTGCGCAAGGAGTATATCTGTCGTCAGGCTGGAATCAAATATGTTTCTATAAATTGTCATGAACTGCCTTGTTCACGTGAAATAATAAGAGAAATAAAAAGACAGCTTGACATTAATAATTCTTTTGTGCTAAAATGAAATCAATTTTAATAGAAGCTGTTGAAGGGGAAGAGTAAGTGTATCCTAGTTATGAAGCGAACCGGTGAGGGTGGGAGACCGGTATAACAGGACACTGAAAGCCGCCCTGGAGGCGCCTGCTGAACGTGCTAAACAAGTAAGCAAGGCCGGCTCATCCGTTAGCCGACTTCAAGTTGGGCCCGGTATGGGGTCAACTAGGGTGGTACCGCGGTAAAACCCCGTCCCTTGAGTTTTAGGACGGGGTTTTTAGTTTGTTGGAAAGGGGGAGAAAAATGAAAAATAGTGAAAATGAGAGTTATGTTGCCGAAGTCGTACAGGAAATACCACAATCTGGTATCCGTAAGTTTTTTGATCTAATAGAGAAAACAGATGGAGTTATATCATTAGGGGTGGGAGAACCCGATTATATAACCCCTGAACCTATACGTGAGGCCTGTATGAAGGCTCTGGCAGCTGGGCGGACTAAGTATACATCCAATTCCGGGACACCAGAACTATGTGAAGAAATTACCTGCTATCTAGATAAAAGATTTGGTGTAAAATATCAACAAGACCAAATACTAGTAACTGTAGGGGTAAGTGAAGCGGTTGATCTAGCTTTACGAGCCATTGTCAACCCGGGAGATGAAATACTAATTGGGGAACCCTGTTATGTTTCATATGCACCCAATGTATCTTTAGCGGGTGGTGTTCCTGTTTTAGTTCCCGCAAGAGCTGAAAATGAGTTTAAATTAAAGAAGAAGGATATTATTGCACGAATTAATGAAAGAACTAAAGCAATTCTCCTTTCATATCCAAATAATCCCACAGGAGCAATTATGGAAAAAAACGATTTAGAGGAGATTGCATATGTTGCTAAAAACTACAATTTGTTGGTTATTTCAGATGAAGTTTATGCAGAATTGACCTATGGGAAGAAACACGTGAGCATTGCCTCTCTACATGGTATGAAAGATAGAACTATATTACTAAATGGTTTCTCTAAAGCATTCGCTATGACAGGATGGCGCTTGGGTTTTGCTGCAGGACCAAAACAAATTATAAATGCCATGTTGAAAATTCACCAGTATACAATGCTATGCGCACCGACCATGAGTCAGTTTGCTGGAATAATTGCACTTAAGGAAGGCTTTGACTTTGTTGATGAAATGGTTGCTGAATATGACAAACGCAGGCGCATTATTGTCAAGGGGTTAAGAGAATTGGGACTGCCATGTTTTGAACCATGTGGAGCTTTTTATGTTTTTCCTAGTATTACTGGGACAGGAATGACTTCTGAAGAGTTCTGTGAACATCTTCTCTTTGAAGAAAAGGTGGCCGTGGTTCCGGGGAATGCCTTTGGGCCTAGTGGAGAAGGGCATATCAGGTGTTGTTATGCTGCTTCTCAGAGCAACATCGAGGAAGCATTAGAAAGATTGCAGCGATTTTTGCGGCGCCGGCAAATATCAAATGCTGCAATACTTTAAAAAATGACTTAATACAGTGAAATGAACTACACAGAGAGCAGTTTCTATTGCTCTCTGTATTTTTGCAAAAGCCATTAGAGTTGCGGTTTTCTGGTAGCTTACAAATAACGGCTACCTGATAAAGAGGTGCATTACATAAACAGGGATTATCCCAGGTTTCGAGCAGGAATGATAAAAACTTTTTAGTATTGTTATTATTAGTCATTTGGATTGCTCTTTTCACCATCTTAACCAATTTTATTTTTTCCTACTGCATAATTTATAATCTTTTTTAGTTCAGATGGAGCAGGTTTTTATATGTTTCTTGACTAATATAATTAGTAATTAACATTTTTATAAAAAGGATGGTATGGATGGAAAACGGCGATAGATTTCATATCCCCGCTCTCTTTAGCAGGGATTTTTTTGCAGAAGGATTTACTGTAGTGCCCAATATATTGATTAAGTACAGCAACAGGCTTGGTTTAGGGGGCATGGATATCATAATTCTATTAGCAATATTTTACTTTCAACAAACTGGAAGGTATGAACTAGAAATAGATGATTTTGTCCAACTTCTTGGTACTTCGGAATGCCAAATTCAAGAGTCTATTGAAAAAATGCGAGAGCTAGGGTTGCTTACAGACACGGACCATTCTTTGGAAACCATTGGTTTGTTTGAAAAATTGGCAGACTTCTGGGCAGAAGAAAAGGTGCAGGCTGTACAGCAAAAGCAGCAGGATGCAGCAATTACAGTTCAACTTAAATCTGGTAGAGGGCAAAATCTATCATCTCCTTTATTAAATATTATTAATTTATTTGAAAGAGAATTTGGAAGGGCATTAACTCCAATAGAAATTGATCAAATTAATAGCTGGTATAATGAGCATGGATACACTGATGCCTTAATTAAAGAAGCCTTGAAAAGAGCGGTTTTGCGAGGAATATTAAACATGAACTATATGGATAGAATTTTAGCATCTTGGGCTAAAATGAATATACGGACAACTCGAGAAGTAATACAATACGAAGAGAAGTTTCAACTTAAAAAGAAACAGAGAGAAAAGTCTCAATCCGGAAAAGTTAAAGGAGTCGAAGGACGGGACGAAAAGTTCAAAGATATTTATTTAACTTAGAACAAGGAATAAGGTTGTGAAAATGAAACAAGTTGCGGAAATCCTTAATAATTTAAAAAAGACTTTACAAGGGCAGGAATCTAGATCACCGATAGAAACTAACCAGATGCCCCGCTGCAGTTTATGCCAGGATCGGGGAGTTATAATGCTTAATGGTGAAAGAGCGCGCG
>JBASML010000261.1:0-1631 GCA_049656845.1 Syntrophaceticus sp. | reverse complement strand
GGTAACACTTTTTGGTGACTGTCACCATTTAGCCGTCACCATTTAGCCCCATTTAGCCGAATTTGTATATACAGGTTGGGGCTTCCAGGTTGTGTTTTTTATATCTTATCTGGTGATTGTTGCCTGTCTGATTGGATTGCGGGAACATTTTCTTGTGTTTTCTTTTGCGGATGTCACGGGAATAGAAAGTAAATTACTCAATTACTCAAGCCTGACCCCAGAGTTTACAAACTGTTTACATTTGTGTTATATGATTTTTACAATCCGCATCTAAAATATCTCTGGAAGGGGATGAGAGGTGCGGGCACAACCTTATTAAAACCATGGAGTGATAAGCCTTGAATAAAAAGATTCTGGTTGCTCTTATTGTAATATTAGTTCTGGCAATTGGCACCGCTTGTTACTGCAAAAACAAAACAACAGCATCACCCGAAACACCTAAACAGGTGGAGACAAACAACAGTGACAGCAGCGGTGATTCAAATGACTCTGAATTAGTCATCAAAACCGATAATAGGGCATCAGAGAAAGAGGCGGATGAGATGCTTAAAGAAGTTGACCGGCAGCTCGACAGCCTCATCAAGGCACTCGACGAACTTGATGAAGTAGATACAAAAGAATTACCTGATGAGGAGGGGAATTAAATGAATAAGGCAAGATGGATTGTGGTTTTAACAGCTATTACCGCACTGCTTTTCACCGGTGTGGCTTATGCCGGACAGGGAAACTCCAAAGGGAGCAATGGTAGCAATGAAAACAAGCACCAGAATAAAAACCAAGTAATCGAAGTTAACCTGGGGGCTAAGGAAAAATCACAGAATGAGAACCAGGTCTGCAGCAGACAGGGGTTTGGTCCTGGGGAAGACGCAAAAGTACTTCGGGAGCAAATCAGAGAACGAAACAGAACCATCAAGGAAAACGAAGATAAGTGCAATCAGTTGAAGAAACAGATCAAGCACAGATGCCAGGATATGAAAAAGTGCGTCCAGCGACAGCGGAATCAGGAAAATACAGAACTGGACCAGGAGCAGGCAGCAAACATTAATACGTCACTGGAAACGCTCAAGGGGAAAAACAAGCAGCTGAGAAATGAACGGCAGTGCTATAAAAAGAACATGTCTAGACTGAAGAGCAACAAGAGAGCCGGCAACAAAGCAGCCCTGGTAGAAGATCTGGATGAAATAATCGAGCTCCAGAATGAGAGGATCGAAGCACTACAGGACACATTAAACGAATTGGATAACCTTGAACAAACCCTGAAGTAGTTAGGAGCAATTAAACCAGCAACAATTCGCAGCAACCAAAAAACTAGCTTCCGCAGAAACCACATGTCTGATCAACAACCCTATCATCCCTTCGCTTCAAAAAGGGCTGCCCGAAAATGGGCACGCCCTTTTCTTATTGCCCCCAGCTAATTACTCCCAGATGGCTCAAGGAAACGGTTCCATGGATCAGGTAGAGGGTACGGTTCTCGTGGTGGCAAAAGGACCGTCCCCTTTGTCACGCAAAAGCCTGGCCGCGGTTGTTACCACAGCCAGGTGGAGAAGATATATAATATCATTAACCCCTTTGTTTTCCACAATAATAAGAGGTGATTGTTTTGGATAGGGATATTTCGAAAAATGATACGT
>JBASML010000260.1:0-3189 GCA_049656845.1 Syntrophaceticus sp. | reverse complement strand
CATGAAAGGACTGAGGCCATAACCATATGGCACTTTGCTGAAAGCAATAAAGCAAGCCTGGCCCTGTGATATGTGATAATATAAAGAGAGATGGATGGTGAGAGATTTGGAAACCAGATATAATTTTCGAACTGTGGAGAAAAAGTGGCAGCAGCGTTGGGAGGAGAGCGGCGCTTTTCAGGTGACTGAGGATCCGGAGAAAAAAAAGTTCTACTGTTTAGTGATGTTTCCTTATCCTTCTGGGAATTTACATATGGGCCATGTCCGCAATTACGCCATCGGGGATGTTCTGGCGCGTTTTTATAAGATGTTGGGTTATAATGTGCTCCATCCTATGGGTTGGGATGGTTTCGGGCTGCCTGCTGAAAACGCTGCCATCCAAAACCGTATTCCCCCGTCTGAATGGACCTGGGCCAATATCAAGAAGATGCGTGAGCAGATGAAGGCTATGGGATTGAGTTATGATTGGTCCCGGGAGGTGGCAACCTGCCACCCTGAGTACTACCGCTGGACGCAGTGGCTGTTCCTTCAGCTTTATCATCATGGGCTGGCTTACAAAAAAAGGCAGGCAGTAAATTGGTGCCCTTCTTGTGCCACAGTGCTTGCTGATGAGCAGGTGGTTGCGGGCTGCTGTGAGCGGTGTGACAGTGAGGTCATTAAAAAGGATCTGGAGCAGTGGTTCTTCCGTATTACCGCCTATGCTGACCGCCTTTTGGATGACCTGGAAAAACTGACCGGGTGGCCGGAGAAGGTTAAGTTGATGCAGGAGAACTGGATCGGCAGGAGCCAGGGAGCTGAGGTGAAGTTCACTTTAGAAAACGGAAAAGAGATCAGTGTCTTTACCACACGACCGGATACTATTTTCGGAGTTTCCTATATGGTTCTGGCACCTGAGCACCCCTTAGTGGAGGAACTGATTCAAGATAAAGCAGAAGCCGATCAGGTGCGGGAGTTTGTGGCAAGGGTAAAAAAACAGAGTGAGATAGAGCGGACATCTGCTGAAGGGGAAAAGGAAGGTGTCTTTACTGGAGCCTATGCCACTAATCCATTAAGTGGGGAACAGATACCCATCTGGGTGGCCAACTATGTTTTACTGGAGTACGGCACAGGGGCGGTGATGGGGGTTCCAGCCCATGACCAGCGTGACCTGGAGTTTGCCCGCAAATATCATCTGCCGGTGAAGGTGGTCATTCAGCCTCTAGGGGATGACCTGGACGCCGACACCATGAGCGAGGCCTATGCAGAACCTGGTATTATGGTCAACTCTGGTATGTTCAATGGCCTGGACAGTGAGGTGGGGCGGCTTAAGATAACCGACTATATCCAGAAGAAGGGCTTAGGGGAAGAGAAGGTCAACTACCGTTTGAGGGATTGGCTTATTTCCAGGCAGCGTTATTGGGGTGCACCAATACCAATTATCTACTGTGACCACTGTGGGATTGTCCCAGTACCTGAAGGGGATCTCCCTGTACTGCTTCCAGAGAATGTGGCCTTTGAGCCTACAGGGGAATCACCTTTGCTCAAAGCAGAGGAGTTTCTGAACACCACCTGTCCTCAATGTGGTGCCCCTGCTCGCAGGGAGACCGATACCATTGATACATTTGTCTGTTCTTCCTGGTATTTCCTGCGCTACTGTAGCCCTAGGGAGGACACACGGCCCTTTGATCCGGAAAAGGTGCGGTATTGGATGCCTGTTGACCAGTACATTGGTGGAGTGGAGCATGCCATTTTACACCTCATGTATTCCCGTTTCATTACGAAAGTACTCTATGATCACAATCTAATTCCAGTTGATGAGCCCTTTACCAATCTGCTGACCCAGGGCATGGTTTTGAAAGATGGTGCTAAAATGTCCAAATCTAAGGGGAATGTGGTCAGCCCCGAGGAGATTATCAGTAATTATGGAGCGGATACTGCTCGTCTCTTTATCCTCTTTGCAGCTCCTCCGGAGCGGGACCTGGAATGGAGTGATGAGGCAGTAGATGGTGCCTATCGATTTATTAATCGTGTATGGCGTTTGGTTCAGCATGTGTTACCTAATATCAAAGATAATAAAACACAGTTGGAAGCTGATTCCCTGGGGCCTGCTGAGAAGGATTTGAGGCGCATTACCCACAGGACCATTAAGCGTGTGGGAGATGACATTAAGCTGAGGTTCAACTTCAATACAGCAGTGAGCGCAATTATGGAGCTTACCAATGCTCTCTATCATTATACAGAAGAAAAAGACAAGGAGTCTTCATGGCACAGTGGTGTGCTGCGGGAGGGTGTGCTTACTTTAATTACTCTCCTGGCACCCTTTACTCCTCATCTTGCTGAAGAGCTCTGGGATTTAGTAGGCGAAGAGGGCAGTGTTCATGAACAGAGCTGGCCTGAGGTTGATCAAGAAGCACTTAAGGAAGAGGAAATCACTATTGTAGTGCAGATCAACGGCAAGGTAAGGGACCATGTCAAGATTCCGGTGGGATTGAAGGGTAAGGAGATGGAAGAGGTTGCCCTTGCTCAACCTCGGGTTAAGGATCTGATAAATGGTAAGGAGCTAACACGGGTTATCTGTGTTCCTGACAAGCTGGTCAATTTAGTGGTAAGGGAGAGCAAAACGAAATAAATAAAATGAAACTTGGGAAGGACCTTCACGGATATGCAACAGATACTGTGGTTACTCCTTGTGGGTGGGCTTATCTTGCTGTTAGTGTAGCTGGTGTAGCAGCTTGTATCTGGCCGCTGGCGGATGATGGCCTGGCTGCATTGAAAGATAGCCGTCCTGAGGACGAGACAACTGTAGAAAACAGTGCTCATCTTAAATTAAAGCAGGCAGTAGATGCTCTGCTTGCTTATTTTTCTGGGGATTTTAAGCCTCTAGAAAATGTAGAAATAGATAGCAGGAATTTATCATTATGGCAGCGAATGGTTTATTACCCAGTGCGCTCTATTCCTCCGGGTGAGGTGCGGCCCTACAAATGGGTTGCAGATCAGTGTGGGAAACCAGGGGGTGCCCGGGCTGTGGGACAGGCTCTGTCAGTAAACCCTACCCCTCTTTTTGTACCCTGTCATCGAGTTGTCCACAGTGATGGCCGCACCGGTAATTTTACATCCATAGGGAGGATTCCTGGACCTATATTAAAGAAGCTTCTTCTGCAGTGGGAAGGGGGGGATCAGAGCGCATTGGAGGAAATGTCCCGGTTGTTT
>JBASML010000259.1:0-3478 GCA_049656845.1 Syntrophaceticus sp. | reverse complement strand
GGCAGTCCGCAGTTACCATAATCCTCCTTACCCCGGTTCGGTAATATTCCGTGATTTCAGCTCCATTTGGTACTTATCACCGTTTTATATGGGTGTAAACTGAGGGCTGTACCCCCTTGCACACGTCGATTCCAGGAGATACACCGGGAACCATCCCCTGAACATCCTGAAAACTGTCACCATTATAAAATTGACCCGAAGTCGTATAACCCGGGTCTTCATAGAAATATTATCATTTCATTTTTCACAGAGAAACAAAAAACCTGTACCTGTACCAACAAACTTAAAGAGATAACGAGATCCGCCCACCGATCTCCAGCTTTAGGTTTTAGGAGATGTTAACCACGGGTTCTCCTGTCAAAGACGCGCTTTGTCTTTCTCTCACTGCGGGGTAAACTCCTCTGAGGCACTACCTCAACATCAGCCAGGATCCCGATTACCCGCTTGATATTCTGCCTGCAGGCAGCCGCTGTTTCCCCTGGATCAGCTTCCTGATCCCCTTCGACCCTCAGCAGTATACAGTCCCTTCCCTCCTGCCTGGTGAGAATGACCTGGTACTCACTGCTGGCTCCAGGAGTGCTCTTTAAAACCGCATCTATCTGGCCAGGGAAAACAAGCACACCTTTAACTTTAAACGCCTCATCACTGCGCCCCAGGATGCGGTCGATCATCGGATAGGAACTGCCACAGGGGCAAGCCTCCGGAAGAAGCCGTGTGATATCCCGGGTACGGTAGCGAAGCAGAGGCAGCCCTTCCTTGGTCAGAGTGGTGATCACCAGTTCACCTTTTTCTCCAACAGGCAAAACCTCACCTGTATCCGGGTCAATGATCTCAAAGTAAACATAATCATTCCAATAGTGGATACCACAGTGGTAGTGGCAGTCGATGCCGATACCTGGGCCATAGATCTCGGTCAAACCATAAATATCAAAGGTATCGATGTTCAAAATAGAAGAGATGCGCTGCCTCATCTTTTCCCCCCAGCGCTCGGACCCAAAAACACCGGCTCGCAGAGAAACCTTTTCTTGTAAATTGCGCCTGGCTATTTCCTCTGCCAGGAAAAGGCCATAAGAAGCAGTTCCTATGATCACAGTGGCCTTTAGATCCAGCATCATCTCCAACTGTTTCTCAGTGTTTCCTGGCCCCATAGGTATGGCCATAGCCCCGATCCGTTCCGTCCCGCTTTGAAAGCCGATTCCAGCAGTCCAAAGGCCATAGCCAGGTGTAATCTGGACACGGTCACTTCTGTTAACCCCAGCGAAGTTCAAACAGCGGGCCATCATTTCTGCAAAAACATCTACATCATTTTTGGTATAAGGGATAATTGTCGGTTTTCCGGTGGTCCCAGATGATGCATGGATGCGGACGATCTCCTTTTCATCCACTGCCCGCATGTATTCGATGGGGTGTTCCCGCAGTTCCTGTTTTACTGTAAAGGGAATTCGGGCAAAATCGGCGAAAGTTTGGATATCTTCTGGTTTTAGGCCAGCATCATCAAGTTTATCACGATAAAAACAGCTGTTCTCATAAACACGCTTGACTACCTGCTGTAGAGCCGGAAATTGGGACTGATGAATTCGCTCATAATCAATAAGGGGATATTCTGATAAAGATTTGGCCATCTGATGCGGCCTGGCTTGAACCAGGTCGCACACCTCCTCTCCTCTTGGGTAAATTAGGCAAAAAATAAAACCAGGCTTGCAAAGCCTGGTTATTCTCCATCCAGATAATAGCTTTGCTCAGCTCAACTCTTCTTTTCTCAACTCAGCTAATCTATTCTATTTAATTACGTTTTTTATACCACAAGAACCCAGCCCAAGTCAATGGTCTTTTTTACCTACTACTACATAACAATATAATAACATGACTCTACCTCATCCTGTTCTGCTCCTTCCAACCCCTGCTGGAGCTTTGCCAGGGTATGTCCATCCATTTCTTCGGGACAATGCCCTAAAATCCTGCGGCAAACAGCAACACTGGCCTGTGATTCCTGGTGCTCCTTCACAAAATTAACAATCTGTTCGATCATCTGTCCCTGTTCCATCATCGGCCCTCCTTACAAGTTTCTCCTTATTTTCCCCTAAATGAGCATTTTTCTTGCATCAAAATAAACCTTATTTTCACCAAAACAGTTTCAAAATTATGATCTTATTAAAAGGTATTTCCGTATAAAGTGCTGAATAATTTAGAAAAAGAAAAGAACGGGGGCAAAAACATGGTAAAACTTACATTCAGGGGAGGAACAGGGACTGTTACTGGGTCATGCTATCTATTAGAAACAGAAAACCTGCGGCTGCTTGTGGACAGCGGGCTGTTTCAAGGAAAAAGAGAACTACGCACACTCAACTACCGCAACCCCCTGATACCACTAAATACAATTGATTATATCCTGCTCACCCATGCTCATATCGACCACTCTGGGCTAATCCCGCGCTTTTATAAGAACGGCTTTCGAGGAAAGGTCCTGGCTACAAGAGCCACCGTAGAGCTTTGCGAGGTCATGCTTCCGGACAGCGGCCATATCCAGGAACTAGAGGCCGAGTGGAAGAACCGTAAAGCCAAACGCCGCGGTGAAAAGCCTCGCCCTCCCCTATACACAGCGGATGATGCTGTCAACTGCCTGCAGTGCTTTCAGCCAGTCTCCTATGGAGAAGATATTCAACTCGATGAACAGGTTAGGGTGCGCTTTCTTGATGCCGGCCATATCCTAGGCTCTTCTATCATCGAGGCCTGGATAAAAGAGGGGGATCAAGAAATTAAAATCGTTTTCAGTGGTGACCTGGGCAACTCCAGCACCTCAATTGTCCGCAACCCATTTCAAGTAACCGCTGCTGATTACCTTCTCATCGAGTCAACCTACGGGAACCGCCTCCATGAGTCAATTATAGATGAATCAAAACGCATCAAGGAAATTATTCTGGAGACAATTGCCAACAGGGGAAATGTCATCATCCCCGCTTTCGCTGTAGGAAGAACACAGCAGATCCTCTATACCCTCAACGGAATGGTAGAAAGCGGCGAACTTCCCCGCATCCCGGTATTTATCGACAGCCCTATGGCTGTTTCGGCTACCAAAATATTCAGAGACTGCAGGGAATGCTATAACCAAGAAACACTGTGGCTTTTAAGAAACGGTGATGACCCTTTCTACTTCCCAGGGCTGAAGTGTGTGCGCAGTGTAGAAGAGTCCAGGGCACTGAACAACTACAAGGAAGGTGCAGTCATTATCTCAGCCAGCGGGATGTGCGATGCAGGCAGGATAAAACATCATCTAAAGCATAACCTCTGGCGCCCAGAATCATCAGTAGTTTTTATCGGTTTCCAGGCAGAGGGCACCTTAGGCCGGCGAATTTTAGATGGGGCAAAAAAGGTGAAGATCATGGGTGAATTGATCAATGTCGCCGCCAAAATCTATTCCCTCCAGGGCTTTTCCGCTCATGCAGACCAAGCAGGATTGCTGAAATGGGTCAGCGGCTTT
>JBASML010000258.1:0-1702 GCA_049656845.1 Syntrophaceticus sp. | reverse complement strand
AAAGAGCAGACAATAACAATAAAAGAATTAGATATTAATGAAGTTAAGTTGATAGAAATGGCCAAGTCAATGTTTAATAAAGAAAGGGTAGAGCAGTAGTATAGAACCCTGTACAGGGGCTCCCATGCAGATTCCCTGCTTACCGCAAGGACTGTGTGACAATATCCACCTGCTCATCCATATTGACCTCTTTATCCCTTCGGTCATCGATGGTGATGTTGGTGATTACCCTGTTGGTGCTGGCCATGGCGTTTTGGTGGATTTCTTTGGCTACCTCCAGCAGTTCATCGAGTTCCCCTTCGATGATCGTTTCGGTGGGGGTGACCAGGTATTTCAAGCCCCTTTCCTCGATAGTATGGACAGCACTGGTTACTGTGGAGCTAAAGCTTGCTGATTTGGTGCCAACGGGGGTAAGGCTGATTCCTAGTAAGGGCAATGGTAACACTCCTTTTTGTGATTTATTTTATTATCTTATATTAAAGGTTGCCTTAATTGATATGTTTTTATGCTGTTTGTTGTAGCCTGAGTTTGAAACATCGCTCGTTTCTCACTAATTATTCCTGCCAAATAGGTTATGGCCTGATGCTGAGGCATTTCCAGTGTTTTATTCACCTGCCCGGCTGAAACCCTGACACTGTTGTGGGATTGTGATACCCCGCCCCCTATCCCTATCCCTATCCCTACCCCTGTGTCAGTTGATAGATCAACTGCAATGCTGCTGCGGGATTATAATACCCCCTGCCTCTGTTTTAGATAGATGAAGTTTGAGGACTATTGGGGAGAAACTCTTCATGATTTTCCTTAATTGCGTAATATTCTCTACTATTCTGTTTATTTTGGCGATCCCAAGGGGAAAATAAAGCAGAATAGGTTTTTGACATTCTTGGTAATAAAGGCTATAATAATAGTCAAGGAAAGTCAAAAGGTCAACTATAGTCAAATAGGGCCATCTAGACCATCAAACTGATGTACTACTGTCCTACTAGCTGAAGCAAGGTTATTTTTACAGTTTATACAAAGCAGCATTAGGACCGCTGAACATACCAGTAATTATAAGCACTGATGGACCTGTTTATTAAAATTCTGATCAATATTAAACAGCAGGGGGGGTTGTGGGATGGAATCCAGGTCTTTAGTGAATGAAATCGAGTCCTACCTCAAATCCCTGTTGAAAAAGAGCCCTGAGGGCTGGATTGAGTTGCGCAGGAAGGATGTTGCTGAGCTTTTCGATTGCGTTCCTTCCCAGGTTACCTATGTTATTAACACCCGCTTTGGCCTGCGGAATGGTTATGTGGTACAGAGCCGCCGCGGGGGTGGCGGTTATATCAGGATTTGTAGTTTGTTCACAGCGCCTGAAGAAGCTCTTGAGAAACAGTTTATTGAGGAAAAGGTAGATGAGGATGCGCGTGCTGCTTTGTGTACTTTGGCTCGCTGTGGTTTTTTAACTAAGCGTGAGTTTCTCGTTTTAGGTACTGCTTTAGATGTGCTGGAAAAGAACCTTCCTGACGGAGAAGGGGGTGAATTGCTGCTGAAGATTCTCAGAGCCCTTGCCCAAGAGGGTTTCTTTTGAATAATGAACCGTCTGCGGTGTTTTTTTATGAATGTTAGCAATCGATGCCTTGGTTAGGCTGATCAATAAAAATGGATTCGGCAAGATGTCCGGTGATAATATGAAGATAATTATACAAGGTGACTCCAATGC
>JBASML010000257.1:0-9062 GCA_049656845.1 Syntrophaceticus sp. | reverse complement strand
AGCCAGATATCTGCACTATGGTGAGCAGGCCGATACCGGGCCTTTTGTGGCATTGAACTGTGCCGCTTTGGCTCCAAGTATTTTTGAAACGGACCTTTTTGGTTATGAAGCTGGCGCCTTCACCGGGGCACTGGCAAAAGGCCAGAAGGGGAAACTGGATTTAGCAAAAGGAGGTTCTCTTTTTCTGGATGAGATATCGGAAATTCCTGTGGAGTTCCAGGCCAAATTACTGCGGCTCATTCAGGAGGGGGAGTTTTTCCGTGTTGGCGGCTTAAAAAAGATTCAGGCTGATGTGCGTTTCATCTTTGCTACAAATAAACAGCTGGACCAAGAAGTAAAAAAGGGAAAATTTCGTGAGGACCTTTATTATCGCTTAAATGTGGGTAGAATTTTTATTCCGCCTTTAAGGGAACGAAGGGAAGAGATCATTCCTTTGGCCAGTTTATTTTTGAAAAACTTTTCTCATCAAAAAGGGAAACGGTTTTGTAAGATCACCAGGGATGCTGCAGATATCCTGGAGGCCCATCAATGGCCGGGAAATGTCCGTGAATTAGAAAACACCATTGAGTGGGCGGTCTTTATGTGGGATGATGTTGAATTAAAGCCATCTCATCTGGGTATTTTAAGTAGTCAGGATGGGGTAGCGGAGGTGGATGAGGAGCCGCAAATCATTAACCCTTATGATTTTGACCTTCCCTCAAAGAGCTTACCTCTGCAGGATTACACCGACCGGATCATCCTCAAGGCCTTGGAGATGCATGGAGGCAATAAAACTAAAACCGCCGAATATCTCGGGATTTCCCGCAGGTCTCTTTACAGCAAGCTCAACCGTATCAAAATGGAGCAAAACCCCTGACACCCTGACGGACTATCGCTCGCCTTCCGAACTGTCATCATCGTTTCGCCTGTTCTGTTACCCGTCCTTCCATAAGGTCGCTTGCTGGTAGGTCCGTCAGGTGTTTTCATGACCGTCTGGAAACAGCTCTGACACCCCGATGGCCTACCGCTCGACTCCCGATTGCAAGCCGGACAGGACAACGGCTCGCTCGACATCCGCTATTTGGCTCTACCCTCTTATTCTTATCTATAATCTGAACTAATAGGTACAAGGGGAAGAAAAAAGTGTACCGTTTGGTTCATAAAAGCCCCTGAAAGTTGATCATCTGCTTAGGGGATTTTCTTTATTATCACTGCATTTCCTTTAATTATCTACATTGGTACGAATATTGCTAATCGTATATGGTATAGGTAATTTGACTTGAGAAAGCTGCTGGGGGTGAAAGGGTTTTCATGAGAGTGTTACTGCTGGACGATGATACTGCCTGTTTGGAAAGCCTGATTACCGCCCTAAAACCTGCTGGCTACCAGTGTGATGCATTTGCAGATCCCGTGGAGGCAATGAGGGCTTATAGAAAGCATGAGTATGATGTGGTGATCACAGATCTGAAACTTCCTGGGATGAATGGCATACAGGTGCTGAAACTGGTGCGTTCCTGGAAAAGAAAAACAGAGGTTATTCTAATTACCGGTTACGGAGATACCGAATCTGCCATCGAAGCAGTGAATCTTCATGCTTATGCCTATTTGGTAAAGCCCCTTAACTTAGGGGAGCTGGTTCGAATACTCGATACAATTGCCGAACAGCACCGCAAACAAGATGAGCTGCAGAGTGAGCAGATGCGTTTTGCCCAGGAATACACCCGTTTTTATAAGCTTCTTGATGAGATGCGGTTGTTTTTGGATAGAATTTTAAGTGAGAGGTGTAAAAAAGATGGGATACATGGAACCTGAAACTAGGCAGGAGATGATCAGGGATTTTGTCAATGAAAGCCGGGAGTTGCTCGATGAGGTAGAGCCGCAGATTATTGAACTGGAGCAAAGGGTGTCATCAGCAGGAATTATAGATGAGCGGTTACTGAACGGCATTTTTAGGCTCTTTCATACATTAAAAGGATCGGCTTCTTTTTTAGATCTGCAGGTAATTACCAATGTTACCCATAAAGCAGAAACACTGCTCGAGATCTTTAGAAACAGCCAGGTGATAGTGACTTCACAGCATGTGGATCTCCTCTGTCGAGCTGCTGATTTTATCAGGATGGTGCTGGATCAGGTGGAACAAGAGGCGCATGACAGGGGTTTTGAGGATGCGGCGCAGTCTATTATCGATGACCTGGTAGAGGCCATCTCTTCTGTTGATTTGGAGCATAAACATCCCGCAGGGGAAGAGCAGAAACCACAGGAAAATGGCAATGTCTCTGTTGGTGAAGAAGAGGGGGACATGGAGATTACTACAGATATCATCAAGCGTTTTGTAGAAGAGGCCATGGATTTCTGTGAGGAAGCGGAAACAGCAATTTTGGCACTGGAAAAGTCCCCAGATGCCATTCCTGCCAGGGAAACCCTGCGGGTGTTCCACAGTTTAAAGGGGAATGCCGCATTTCTTGGATTGCCTGGCATTGAAAAGGTGAGCCATTTGGCGGAAAGTATTCTGGATGGTGTTATTGCCAAGGAGAGGAAGTGTGATGGGGTTACCATTACGGTTCTGCTTACCCTGATTGACTCCCTGCGCAGTGGTATCCGCCGGGTTGAAGAGGGGCAGTTTCCTGAGTTGCCAGATCTCCCGCAGTTAATTCAGTTTGTTGAGCAAGCACTGGACATGCCCGGTATAGGGGGTACGGATATCAGCGCAAGTGATGTGGATGGAGAACAGGAAGAATTGAGTAGCGAGGGTTTTAGCCAGAAACAGGACGAAGATGAGAAACCCTTGAGTGGCCAGCCTGCCTTAAACTATCAAAACAGTGATAAAATACAGCACCGTAGCCAATTTATCAGAGTGGATACAGATAAACTCGACCAGCTCTTAGACCTGGTAGGAGAATTGGTGATCGCAGAGGCAATGGTGGCCAGTCACAGCCTGGGCAGTGGTTATGACCAGATGGGGAAAGCTGTCAGACAGCTGGACAAGGTAACCAGGGAAATGCAAGAGGTAGCCCTTTCCTTGCGCATGGTTCCCCTGACAACAACCTTTCGCAAAATGGTGCGGCTGGTCAGGGATTTGGCTAAAAAGGAAAACAAACAGGTGGAATTAGAAATTCGCGGTGCAGAAACCGAAGTGGACAAAACGGTTATTGAACATATTTCTGATCCCTTGGTTCATCTGATCAGAAATGCCGTTGACCACGGGATCGAAACCCCGGCAGAGCGAAAGGCTGCGGGGAAACCAGAAGTAGGCAGGGTGACCATTGAGGCCAGGCACAGCACAGGCGAGGTTTGGATAATTGTCCAGGATGATGGCAGGGGCCTGAACAGAGAAGAAATTATACGGAAAGGGGTGGAAAAGGGCATCATTACAGATGGCCAGGGAGAAAACCTTTCAGATGAGGATGTCTGGCAACTGATTTTTGAACCTGGTTTTTCCACAGCAAAAGAGATTTCAGATGTCTCCGGAAGAGGGGTAGGGATGGATGTAGTCAGGGAAAATGTGGAAAAGATGAATGGCAGGATAGAGGTGTACAACAGGCCGGGTTGTGGCACAACATTTCTGATCCGCATTCCCTTAACCCTGGCCATTATCGAAGGGATGATTATCAAAGTGGGGGAATCCCGCTATACCATTCCCATCGGCTCGATCAAGGAATCATTCAAGCCGCTTCCCTCGATGATCACCCGCACCCCGGATGGCCTAGAGGTGGTGCAGCTGCGTGGAAAATTACTGCCGGTATTGCGTCTTCATGAAATCTATAATATAGAAACCAGCTGCCAAGAGCTGACTGAGGGGATCCTGATCGCTGTTCAGAACAATGAACAGATGAGCTGCCTTTTTGTGGATGAATTGGTGGGATATCAGCAGATTGTGATCAAGGGCCTTCCTGGCTATTTAGAACATGTGAAGGGGATCTCCGGTTGTGCAATTTTAAGTGATGGCAGTGTCAGTTTAATTATGGATATAGCTGGCCTGCTCCAATCTATATAACAGACATGGAGGTGAGATGATGTTCAGTGAAAATGAAATGCTGGATGTGGACCTGCTTGATGAAGATGAAGAAGATACTCAACAAGACAAGTTTTTGACATTTTTCATTGGCCAAGAAGAGTATGGAATCGACATCAAGTATGTCACAGAAATCATTGGCGTCCAGAAGATTACCGAGGTTCCTGATATGCCCAATTATATCAAGGGGGTAATCAATCTGCGCGGGAAAGTGATTCCGGTGATGGATGTGCGCCTGCGTTTCGGTATGGAGGAAAGAGACTATGATGACCGCACCTGTATTATTGTGATCAATGTTGAGGAACAGGCTGTGGGTTTAATTGTGGACCGGGTATCTGAGGTGCTGGATATCCCCGCCGGTGATATTGAACCGCCACCGCAACTGCAAAGGGGGAATAAGGGGATGTTGCTCATGGGGATGGGCAAGGTGGATGATGGTGTCAAAATTCTCTTAGATGCACAAAAACTGTTATTTGATGAGGAGGGGGAGTAAGTGGAAGGAGAAAATGCAGTGGAAAGAACTAACTCCGAACTGACAGCAGAACAGGCTCGTGAAGAATTAAGAGGGAAGCTGGATTTTACAGTGCTGGGTCTGCTCAGGGAGCCTATTTTTGCTGTGGGGAATGACTAAAGGGTGATCTATGCCAATGATGCCTTTGCCGAACTGGTGGGGCGTGGCCGCGATCAAATTCTGGGGACTTCGATATTCTCTCTGATTCGCTCTGAGGTAAGTGGTGTTGAAAAGGCACTGCAGGGTGATGTCGTCAACATCGAAACCTGGGCAACCATCGGGGATAGGAAGTGTTTTTTGGAGTATATCCCCTCACTTCTTACGGATAATAAAGGTAATATAACCGGTGCGCTTGAGGTGGTCAAGGACCTTACTGACCAGAAGATGCTGCTTATAGCTGTTCAGGACCTGGTGGATAAGGCAAAAAGGGGTGACATCCGGACCAGGGCAAAGATTGAGGCAGAGGGGGATTACAAGAACCTGGCTGAGGGGATCAATGAGCTGCTGGATGCCGTAGTGGAGCCGATCCAAGAATCCGCGAAGACACTCCTGGAATTATCCAAAGGGAATCTCAGTGCACGGGTGGCAGGGGAGTACCAGGGTGACTGGAACATCATCAAAGATGCTCTCAATGATACCATGGAGGTTCTGCAGGGCTATATCAATAGCATCAGCAGTGTTCTTGCTGAAATGACTGAGCAGAAAAACCTGGATGTGGAGATCTCCATGGAGTTCCAGGGAGATTTTATCGCCATCAAGGAAGCCGTCAATGACATTACCAACCATCTCAACCAGGTGTTTGCAGAGGTCAATACCGCTTCAGATCAGGTTGCTGCAGGTTCTCAGCAGGTGGCTGAGGCCAGCCAGAGCCTTGCTCAGGGGGCCGCAGAAGCAGCCAGTTCCCTGGAGGAGATTGCTTCATCTATGCAGCAGATGACCTCTCAGACAGAGCTTAATGCGGAAAATGCGGCACAGGCCAATCAACTGTCTGCACAGGCCCGGGTAGCCGCGGAAAAAGGTGACAGCCAGATGGCTGAAATGGTCAAAGCCATGGGTGAAATCAATGAATCATCCAATAATATCTCCAAGATCATCAAGGCCATCGATGAGATCGCTTTCCAGACCAACCTCTTGGCCCTTAATGCCGCAGTGGAGGCTGCCCGGGCGGGAAAACACGGCAAGGGATTTGCTGTAGTGGCTGAGGAGGTCAGGAATCTAGCCCAGCGCAGTGCAGACGCAGCCAAAGAAACCGCTGAAATGATCGAGGATTCCATCAAGAAGACCGAGATGGGCTCCAGAATTGCTGAGGAAACAAATGAGGCCCTTAAAGAGATCATTACAGGGGCGGCTAAGGTAGCTGACCTGGTGGGAGAGATCGATTCTGCCTCCAAGGAGCAGGCACAGGGAATCGCGGAGATCAACCAGGCGCTCTCCCAGCTCGACCAGGTGGTTCAGGAGGTTTCAGCCAGCTCTGAGGAATCTGCTGCTGCCAGTGAAGAACTCTCGGGCCAGGCTGAACAGCTGCGGGAAATGATGAGTGTATATAAGCTGCGCCAAGATAAAACTGTGATCAGTACAGATCTGCCTTCTGGAATCACACCGGAAATGCTGCAGATGCTTGAGAAAATGATGGCAGAGCAGGGTATGGCGGGTGTTTCTGCAGGTAAAAGAGAGGGCATGAAAGCCTCAAGCCTTAAACCTGGTGCTGCAGCCAGGCCGAAAGCAGCCGAATCAGAGGATATCGTTATAGAACTCGATGATACTGATTTTGGCCGTTTTTAAGGTATAATAGATGAACAATGATTGTGGATGGTGACAGAGAAATAATCTCTCTGTCACCATCTGATGGTATTGCTGGGGTTTTATAGCTGTGCTTTATACTTGGACATTGCCAAGAGGGTTCAGGGCAGCTTTCCCTATTTTGGGTGTGCACTGGATGGATGTGTGCCGCAGCTGTGCTGTGGCAGTTCATGTTTTACATTTGTGTTTAAGTGGTTGGGTATCTTCTGATTGTGTCACCGGAGGTGTATGGGTGTCTACGATGGAATTAAGTACTCGAGAGTTTCACCTGATTAAAAACTTGGTATATAATAAGTTCGGCATTCACCTGGGTGAGCACAAGAAAGGCCTTGTGATGCAGCGCCTGCAAAAAGAATTGAGGAATGGCGGTTTTTCAAGCTTTAAAGACTATTATGATTATGTCACCCAGGATACAAGCGGACAGGCTCTGCATATCCTAGGGGATTTAATTTCCACAAACCACACATTTTTTTTTCGGGAAAGGGATCACTTTGATTTCTTAATAAAGCATGCCATCCCGCAGTTGGTTGCTGCCCTCAAGGGTAGAGGAGAGAGAGAGCTTAGGATCTGGTGTGCTGGGTGTTCCTCTGGGGAAGAGCCCTATTCTTTGGCCATGGTTTTAAGCGATTATACCGCAGAAAATTCCCCAGATATAGAATTTTATATTCTGGCCACAGATATTGCAGCCCCAGCGCTCCAGAAAGCGGTAGCAGGTATCTATACCAACGATGAAATTTCCCAGGTGCCCCCTTTGTACAGGTTACGGTACCTGGAGAATTTATATGATGGGCGGTGGAAGGTGAAGCAGCAAATCCGAGACAGGGTGCTTTTCCGCCGCTTAAACCTCATGAGGCCGGAATATCCCTTCAAAAAGTGTTTTCAGGTGATATTCTGCCGTAATGTGATGATCTATTTCGATGAGCCCACCAGGAACCGGCTGGTAGAACGATTTCACCGTCATCTGGAGCCAGGGGGGTACCTCTTTATCGGCCACTCAGAAACCCTGGATAGGTCTTTAGGGCTTTACCGGTTTGTACGACCTGCTGTCTATCAAAAAATATAGCCAGCCTCGATGACTATATTACGATTGGCAGGCCAAGGTAGTTGTCATTGTAGTTGTCATTCCTTTACTTAGAGATACTCATTTAATTGACTAAATTCTATGATCTTTTTTCCAACAATTAAGGATGTATGGTGAGAAGTGATGAAGGGGGAGGAGATTATGGGGAAGATCAGGGTCTTAGTTGTTGACGACTCTGCTCTGGTGCGAGAAATATTAAAAAAGGGGCTTTCCCAGGATCCGGAAATTGAAGTGGTGGGGACAGCATCTAACCCTTACCAGGCTAGAGACAAGATCATCCAACTCAAACCAGATGTGCTGACCCTGGATATCGAAATGCCGCGCATGGATGGGGTGGAATTCCTCCAACACCTGATGCCTCAGTATCCACTACCTGTTGTGGTGGTCAGCGCCCTAACCCAGAAGGGTGCTGCCCTCACAATAGCAGCACTGGAAGCGGGAGCAGTGGAGGTGGTCCCTAAGCCGCGACTGGATATCGCTAGAGGCTTAAATGAGATGATGCGAGAACTCAGAGAAAAGGTTAAGATTGCTGCAGCTACCAATGTACAGGCATGGAAAAGGGTGAAAAAAAAGGTTCAGGTTACAGACCGCATCTACAATCAAGCGCTTGCCGAATCCACTGATAAAGTGATTGCCATTGGGGCATCTACAGGTGGGACAGAAGCGATCCGCTACATTCTGCCAGCCCTTCCTCCAACAACACCAGGGGTTGTTGTTGTGTAGCATATGCCTCCGGGTTTCACCAGCCACTTTGCAAAAAGCCTGGATGCTGTTTGTGAGCTGGAGGTCAAGGAGGCGGAAACCGGGGAGCGGGTGATGCCTGGACGAGTCTTGATTGCTCCTGGGGATCGTCAGATGAGGGTTACGCGCTCAGGGGGAATCTACAAGGTGCTCTGTGAAAAAGGAGAGAAAGTATGCGGGCACTGTCCATCTGTGGAGGTGCTCTTTCAATCTGTGGCACAGTATGTGGGGCCTAACGCGGTGGGGGTTATGCTTACGGGTATGGGACATGATGGAGCAGAAGGGATGCTGGCCCTACGCAGGGCAGGGGGGCGTACAATTGCTCAGGATGAGGAAACATCGGTTGTTTTCGGAATGCCCAAAGCTGCTTTGGAGCGCGGTGGTGTGGAATTTCTTCTTCCATTGGATGAGATTCCGGGGGCGATTCTCAATCTGTTTGCAGGTGAGATGAAGTGAAAAAGCAGGTATGGGGTAGTATAGAGGCTATTATTATGTCTCGTTTTGATAAATACGAAACAGGGATGGAGGAATGTAAAAAATAAAAATATCTAATAAATTTTTCCTGGATGAAGGAGGAATTTAAGGAAATATGGCGAATAACCCCAAGCAATAGGACTCTGGATACTTAGCAAATTCATAGAGCCATAAGGAATATTTCCTATGCCACATAAAAAACCTATATAGAAAAGTACGAGGCTTTAAATAAAATCTTACAGAAAAAGCTTGTTCATCTTAATGGGCAGAGATGGTGACAACAATAATCAGTGGGGGATGATTGTCAATGGAGAAAGCCTCGAAAGGCATGATATGCTACGCTTGTGGGAGCAAAGCTGCCAAGCCCAGGGATATTGGGGGGACGCTGTATTTCCTCTGTGATGAATGTTATAATCAGCACATATGGGCTAATTTTAAGGCAGTAGAGTATTTGAAAAATCAGA
>JBASML010000256.1:0-2072 GCA_049656845.1 Syntrophaceticus sp. | reverse complement strand
ATATTAAAACAAAACACGAAATTGCCTCTAGAAACTATTATTGGATGTAAACAGGATAAAAAATAACGGTAAAACATTTGATAAATGAGCTAATATTTACGTTAAGGAAAAAAGAAAAAGGAATAATTTAACATGCGAAGTATCGGTTAAAAGCGTATCTCGAAAAACTAATAGAAAAGGCGCCACAGAGGACGCCTGATAAAACGATACCCTCTATTCAATTTTACACATTGGGTAAGGTAATTATGCAATAGGGGCTTAAAGATGCCTCAACGCCTCCGCTGGGCTTAAAGATGCAGCCCTGCTGGCCGGATAGAGGCCAAAGAAGATGCCAATAATCACAGAAAAACCCATAGCCACGAGCACCGTCCAAACGGAGATCAGGGGCGGCCATTTTGCTGCCATTGCAATGGCAAAGGCACCACCAATGCCGAAAATCATGCCGATCAAACCGCCAAGCAGACAAAGAGCAACAGCCTCACCTAAAAACTGCTGCATAATGTCCCGGCGACGCGCTCCCAGTGCTTTCAACAAGCCGATCTCCCGGGTTCTTTCAGATACTGCCACCAGCATGATGTTCATCACACCAACACCACCTACTAAAAGGGCAATCCCTGCAACAGCCCCAATGATAGTTGTCAGCACAGAGGTAACATTGCCGACCATATCCAACTGTTCCTCCATACTACTGCCTACATAGTGTTTCGACATACCGGAGTGCCTCTTTTCCAGTATTTTAATGCTGTCAGAGATGGCTTGGGGAAGCGCCTCCTCGGAAACCGCTACACCGCACAGTGTGCTGATGACGCGGGTATTCAGCATCTCTTGAGCAACGGTAATAGGTGCGTAGACAGAGCGGACATTAAAGGAATCCATCATCGATGAAGGTGCTTTCTCTAAGACTCCGATCACTGTTAGGGGAGTATCCTGGACAAAGACCTGCTTACCCAGGGGATCACCTTTGGGAAACAGGTCTTTAGCAAGGCCTGCATCAATTACCACCACCCGGGCATGAGCAGTAACATCTAAATCAGATAAAAAGCGCCCCTTTTCTATGGTTAGATTCATGGCATCTATTAGATCTGGTGTTGTACCATAAAGTGAAGCCATAATAGACTTTTGCTGGCTGTGAGGCAGCCGGATATCCACCATTGGGCCCAGTGTTAGCGGAGCCATTTTTTCTACTGCAGGTGAAAGCTCTTTGATTAAAGCAGGATCCTGCAGGCTGAAGGTACTGGAATCAGCTGTTTCTCCCCGCATATAATCAGGGCCCACTTCAAAGTAGCGGCTGCTGCCCATCTTCTCGATCTCAGATATGATCACAGCCTGACCGCCCTGTCCCACTGCAACAACAGCGATCACACCGGCAATTCCAATGGCAATACCGATGGTTGTGAGCACAGCCCGCATGCGGTGAGCGCGTAGGTTTTCCCAAACTATTTGAACCAGATCAGCGAAGTTCATCATTTACCTCCTCCCGCACGATCTCACCATCACGGAAATAGAGCACTCGCCTGGCATAAGCGGCGATCTCGGGTTCATGGGTCACTAAAACGATGGTCCTTTGTGCCTGATGCATCTCCTGAAAGATCCCCATAATTTCCTGGCTGGCTTTACTATCCAGATTGCCGGTAGGCTCATCAGCAAGAATAACCAGGGGATCATTAGCCAATGATCTGGCAATGGCAACACGCTGCTGTTCCCCGCCAGATAATTCAGCTGGTTTGTGGGTAAGCCGGTGCCCCAGCCCTACCTGATTCAACAGCAACTCAGCACGTTTCTTACGCTCCCCCCGCGGCACACCAGCATAAACAAGAGGTATTTCCACATTGCGCAAAACATCGTGCCTGGGTAAAAGGTTGTAACTCTGAAAAACAAACCCCAATCTGCGGTTGCGCAGGTCCGCCAGTTCGTCATCTTCCAGAGAGTTCACATCGCGGTCATTGAGATAGTACTCACCTGTAGTAGGGCGCTCCAGGCAGCCCAGTATGCTCAGAAAAGTGGATTTACCGCTGCCAGAGGGGCCCATGATGGCCACAAAGTCTCCCTCCGGGATCTCCAGAGTAACACCC
>JBASML010000255.1:0-2280 GCA_049656845.1 Syntrophaceticus sp. | reverse complement strand
AATCCGGAGTTTTATATAGCACTGCCTATCTTATGGGCAGCCAGAAAATATGCCTCAGGGATCGGTCTGGATCTGATCCATGTTCACTCCCCGTTTATGCTAGGCCAGGTAGGGACCAATATGGCGCGTTATTTAAATATACCTGCTGTTTTTACCTATCATACTCTCTATGATCAGTATTTACACTATGCTCCTCTTGCGGGACAGATCACAAAAAAAGGGATGATCAAGTACGCAAGCAATTTTTGCAACCGTTGCGACCTGGTGATCACTCCTACGTCAGTTATTAAAGATATGGTCCAGGGGCAAGGGGTAATAAAACCAGTGATAGCTATTCCCACCGGGGTATACCCGGAGCGTTTTCAGGCGGGTGATCCGGAATTTCTTCATGAACGTTTTGGGATTTCTCATAATAAAAAAGTCTTGTTGTTCGTGGGCAGAATTGGCAAAGAAAAGAACCTTTCCTTTTTGCTGCGTGCTTTTGCCCTTATCGCTGAGCAGGAGAGGGATACTGTTTTGGTTTTGGTAGGAAGTGGGCCTGAGGAGGATACGCTTCGCTATTCAGCAATGGATCTGGGAATTGGAGAAAGGGTTGTTTTTACCGGAAAACTTCCACCTGAGACTGTTGCGGGTGCCTACAGATCCGCGGATATTTTTGTTTTTCCCTCTGTAACGGAAACTCAGGGCATTGTTCTGGTGGAAGCTATGGCCGCGGGTCTGCCGGTCATTGCCAAAGCCGCTTATGGTTCTCTGGCTATGGTGGATGATGGGGTTACGGGTTACCTTTGCCAAGGTGAGGAGGATGAATTTGCAGAGAAAACATTGGCCATTTTAAGTGACCCAGAATTAATGCTGCGTATGTCTGAGTCAGCACTGAAGAAAGCCGAGGCTTTGTCAGCAGATAAGATGGCAATGCGTCTGGAGGATGCCTACCAGGCACTGATCAATGGAAGTCATGAAAAGCTTTGGCAAATGGGGGAGGAAGATTGAAAAAAGAAATATTAAATGTTGTTTTCTTTATGTTTATTACATTTGTGCTTCTGGCAGTGGACCAGGTGACAAAGGCTCTTATTGTTAATAATATGCGACCCGGGGAATCAAGTGCTGTGATCGAACGCTTCTTTCATATTACATACGTGAGAAACCCGGGAGGAGCATTTGGCATTCTTGCCTATCGAACAGAGCTCTTTATTATACTGGCTATTCTCTTTATACTCATAGTTGTAGCCCTGCCGGTTTATTTTCCTGGAAGAAACCTCAAATTGACCTGTGCTCTGGCTGTGCTTACTGGGGGTGTCATGGGCAATTTAATTGACCGTTTGCGCAGCGGATATGTTATTGATTTTCTTGATTTTCGTTTCTGGCCGGTGTTTAATGCAGCAGATGTTTTTATTTTTACAGGAACTGTTTTTTTGTTTATTTTTTTGTTGCGAAAAGCAGGCTGATGGGGTGTGTTATGGGTGGATCAGGAATATTGTTTTGAGGTGCCTTTACAGGCAGCAGGGAAACGATTGGACCGGTTTTTAGTCCGCCGACTGCATTTATTAAGCCGTTCTCAGGTGCAACGCCTCATTGAAGGAAGGCATGTTCTGGTCAATTCTGTCCCTAAGCGTTCTAGTTACAAGGTACAGCCGGGTGATATCATTGAAATGCAGATTCCGCCTTCTTCCCAGGAGATTGTCCTGGTTCCAGAGGAGATTCCCTTGGAAATCATCTATGAAGACGAAGATTTAATGGTGATCAATAAACCCCAGGGTATGGTTGTTCACCCGGCCAAAGGTCACAAAAAAGGCACTTTAGTTAACGCATTACTCAACTACTGCTCCCATCTTTCCAGTGACGGAGGGTCTTTGAGACCAGGGATTGTTCACCGTCTAGACAAGGATACCTCGGGTTTGCTGCTGGTCAGCAAAAACGATTTTACCTACCATGAATTGGCACGACAGCTGAAAGCACGTAAAATTAAGAGAAGGTATTTGGCCTTGGTGCACGGAGAGGTAAGGGAGGAACGGGGTATGATCGATGCTCCACTGGGGAGGGATCCCAAGGAGCGCAAAAAAAGGGTTGTCTTAGCAAAGGGTACTGTAGGTGCTAGGGAGGCGCGTACCCATTATCGGGTTAAGGAAAGATACTGCGGGTATACACTTTTGGAGGTTTCCCTGGAAACCGGGCGTACACACCAGATCCGGGTGCACCTTTCCTATGCCGGGTATCCGATAGCTGGGGACCGGGTCTACTGTTACCGCGGCAATCCCTTGAATCTGCCGGGGCAGGCTCTTC
>JBASML010000254.1:0-1508 GCA_049656845.1 Syntrophaceticus sp. | reverse complement strand
GGGATATAACCTTCTTTTTCTGGTTCATCTAATTCAATCCCCTTAGCCAGCTTGGATGCAATTGCTGCCATGGCCGGTAAGGCCTTCCTCATACCAGCAGCGGAATCAGCTGTGCTGACTACGATGGCTTTATCTTTACAAACATCAACACCCGGGTTTTCTACATACATACCTGTCACAACCGGGATCTTCAATTCCGCAGCCACCGCTTTAGCCAATTCGCCGCAAGCCATACCATATCTACCGGCATTGAATGCAGGACCTGCAACAACCACATCAGGAGATGTTTCCTTAACAGTGTTAAGAATAAATTTCAAGGATTCTTCTTTGTTCTCATTAAAATAGTTGTCACCGCAGATGATAGTACCAACTACCTCACCCTCACCCTTGAGAGCGCCTTCAAACCCCATAGCAGGGCCAACTTTTCCTGGGCGGTGTTCCGGAGACATTCCTGCTTTATCCTCCCCACCAACCTGCCCGAAAAACTGGTTAACATAGTATAGAACTTTGAATTTGTCAGACATGCCATATCCTCCCTTCATACGAAATTAGTATAATCTACAAGTAACATTGTGGTATCCGATTTCCGAAGTAGCACCGATTACCGCATTCAGCTCACACATCATTGTACCGTCTTCTAAAACAGCGCCTTTCCAGCCGCCTGCCAGTACAGCGATAGATTCTGGATTACCAATAACCTTTTCAGCGGGAGGCAGGGTGACCACATGGCTCACATTGCCGGCGGAAACCACAGCAACCGCTTCGGCAGCTGTATCAGCCAAAGGCTGGGAGAGGCCATCTCTACCTGCACACTCATCAGTGATCAAAACGGTTTTGATTTTGGCATCTTCAAGCTTCTTGCAGATCATCAGCAGGTCTGAATCCGGGTTGCCGTATCCCTCTTCAGAAACAATAACTCCATCTGCACCCAGCATCTTGGCCAGCTTAACTGTGTAATCCGCGACACGCAACTTACCGGAGAGGGTGGTATGTTCGGGAACCATGATCACACCCGTGAAATTGAGCTCTTTGCCGTGCTGTGCATAGAGATCAAGGATCACACTGTTGTTTTGGTGCTGGTATGTGGTGATCTTGTCACAGGCTGCCACACAGTTGCCGCTGATCACAGCATTATCCAGCTCTTCATTAGGGTGCATAACCGAGGGAAGTATTGTCTGTGCGTTAACACCGTAAATATAGGTATCATGTAGGAGTCCCTGGGTAATCATCATTTCAACATAGAGCACTTTGGGCAGGTTCGGGTATTTTGCAGTTTCCTCAAACATTCCGCCCAATTCGTAGGTGAGAACCTCATCCGGTTCTACTTCTTTACCAGCCTGGCCGATGAATTCTGCTGCTCTCAGCCCTGCAAGGCGAACGGTCTCCTCATGAGTATGAACTTCCAGGCCTTCCACAACTTGAATGTCAACGGTCACATTATAGGTTTTGGAGAAGGGTGTCCACTTGGCACCTTCCCCCCACATATCGATAACTCCCTCCTGGAAGCC
>JBASML010000253.1:0-8284 GCA_049656845.1 Syntrophaceticus sp. | reverse complement strand
TTTGTTGTGGATGAAGAGGGAAGAAAGATGTCTAAATCACTGGGGAATGTGGTCTATCCCCAGGATTTGATCGATCAATTTGGTGCAGATGTTTTGAGGCTGTGGGTTACTTCAGCTGATTACCGCAATGATATGGCTGTTTCCAAGAAGATAATGGGTCAGATGGCAGATACCTACCGGAAAATCCGTAACACTTTCCGCTTTATTCTGGGGAATCTTTATGATTTCGATCCCAAGAAAGATAGCTTGCCTTACGAAGAGTTGTCTCTTTTAGATCGCTGGATACTTTTTAAACTGAACCAATTGATTCAGAGGGTCAACAAAGCATATGAGAAAAGCGAATTTCATATTGTCTATCATGCCATTTTAACTTTCTGTGTGGTAGATTTAAGCTCTTTTTATCTTGATATAACCAAAGATACACTCTATTGCTCCAGATCCCGGGATCCGGAGCGCCGCAGCATTCAGACGGTGCTTTTTGAAGCTGGTAGTGTCCTGACGCGGCTTTTAGCTCCTGTAATGCCCTTTACCATGGAGGAGGTTTGGAGTTATTTGCCTGGGGCAAAAGCAATGGCTGAAAGTGTACACTTAACAGAACTGCCTCAGGCTAACCGTGATTACCTGAACCCAGAGCTAGAAAAACTGTGGGAAAAGATCCTCAGCCTGAGGGAGGAAGTAGCCAAAGCTTTAGAGGCTGCCCGCCAGCAAAAGGTGATCGGCCCTGGAACCCAGGCGCATGTCTCTCTCTATCCTGAGAATGAAGAAACATTTAAATTTTTACATCAGGTTGAGGATGAACTACCAGCAATTTTTATCGTATCTGGGGTTAAGGTGCATGAAGTTTGGGAGGCTGCTCCTCAAGGTGCATTTAAACCAGAAAATGGCCTTTCTCTGCAGATTGTAGTATCTCCTGCATCTGGCAAGAAATGCACCAGATGCTGGCTTTATAAAGAGACCGTGGGGCAATATGTTTCTCACCCGGATCTTTGTGAGCGCTGCTATCGAGTAGTTGAGCACTGTGAGCAAAAAAACAAAGAAGCTTAACAAGGGGTGATATGAATGAAGGATGTAATTACGAAAGCTAAAATCGCAGCACTGCCTGATCACACGGAATTAAAGGTTATGGCAGGGGCGATCATCACCCAGGCAGCCCGAGAGCTGATTAAAGAAAAGGGGATCACCCTAAAGTTTGATGAGGATAGTATTGCGGAGTCCCAGGAAAAGCCTCAGAAAACAGAACACGCCATTGCAACAGTTGTTGGCCGTGACCAGGTAGGTATTATTGCTAGGGTAGCTGGGATTCTTGCCAGCTCCAATGTTAACATCCTGGATATCAGCCAGACTGTTTTACAGGGCTATTTTGCCATGATCATGATCCTGGATCTCTCCCGTTTACAGAATGATTTTACTGAACTGCGGCAGAAGATGGAAGATGCTGGAGAGGATATGGGTCTAAAGATTACCCTGCAGCATGAAGATGTCTTTCAATACATGCACAGGGTTTAGAAAGGGTGATACCAGGGTGCCTTTTTCCTATACTCAAGACGAAATTTTTGAAACTATACGTATGGTAGAACTGGAAAACCTTGACATCAGAACCATTACCATGGGTATCAGCCTGCGGGACTGCGCTGATCCTGACCTGAAAGCAGCGGGAAAGAAGGTCTATGAAAAGATCGTACGCTGTGCAGGCAATTTGGTAGAGGTAGGAGAGCAATTGGAGCGCAGCTTTGGCATACCAATTATCAACAAGCGAGTGGCTGTAACCCCCATAGCGCTAATCGCTGAGTGTTCAGGGGATGATGATTACTGCTATCTGGCACAGGTTTTGGATAAAGCAGCCCGGGAAATAGGGATTAATTTTATTGGAGGGTATGCTGCACTGGTGCATAAAGGCTTTACTGCTGGTGACCTCAACCTGATTAACTCTATACCTCAGGCTCTCTCAGAAACAGAGCATGTCTGTGCTGCTGTTAATGTGGGAACAACCAAGTCAGGCATCAACATGGTAGCTGTTGATAAGATGGGATGCGTAATCAAGGAGACTGCAGAGAAAACCGCGGATAAGGATGGTCTAGGCTGTGCCAAACTGGTTGTTTTCTGCAATGCTCCTGAAGATAACCCCTTTATGGCCGGGGCGTTTCATGGTATCGGGGAGCCAGAATGTGTGATTAATGTGGGTGTCAGCGGACCGGGGGTGGTCCTAAATGTGGTCAGGAACCATCCCAACGCAGACATCGGTACACTGGCCTCTATGATCAAACAGACAGCATTTAAGATTACGCGCATGGGGGAGCTGTTTGGTCGCACAGCTTCCAGAAAGCTGGGGGTTCCCTTTGGGGTTGTGGACCTTTCACTGGCACCGACTCCTGCTGTGGGAGATAGTGTGGCAGAGATCCTAGAGGCCATGGGTTTGGAAAGATGTGGCACACATGGTACTACTGCTGCACTGGCTATACTCAATGATGCAGTCAAAAAGGGTGGGGCTATGGCTTCCTCCTATGTTGGGGGTTTGAGTGGCGCCTTTATTCCGGTGAGTGAGGATCAAGGGATGGCTCGCGCGGTTGATGAAGGTGCATTGTCCATTGAAAAGTTGGAGGCCTTAACCTGTATCTGTTCGGTGGGTTTAGATATGCTAGTAATTCCAGGGGATACTCCCGCGGAAACCATTGCTGCTATTATTGCTGATGAAGCAGCAATTGGCATGATCAACAAGAAAACAACAGGAGTGCGTTTGATACCTGCCCCAGGTAAGAAAAAGGGGGATAGGGTAGAATTTGGAGGGCTTCTCGGTAGTGCCCCGGTGATGGAGGTGAGTAGTTACAGTTCTGCTGACTTTATCAAAAGGGGGGGCAGGATTCCTGCTCCTTTACAGGCCCTGACCAATTAAAATAAATATGTAAATTAAAAAATTCGGCCCGGATAAATAGGGTGAGGTTTGGGGAACACTCTAATTCAGGGGAAAAAGATGCGGGAAATAACTGTGGATCTTATTGAAGCCTTGAAACAAAAAATAGAGGAACTGTCCCTCAACCTGGAGCGCATGAAACTTGCTGAGTATGTTGAATTATTGAATAACCCCAAGCGCCTTCTCTATGTCAACTTTATTTCCGGGCTTGCTCGGGGATTAGGAATAGCTGTGGGTTTTACGCTGCTGGGGGCACTTCTCCTTTATATTTTGCAGCGCATTGTTCTCCTTAACCTTCCCCTGGTGAGCGATTTTATCGCTACCCTGATACGTTTGGTGCAGCTGCAACTGGAAGGGAAGGTATAAAATAAAAAAAGGTGGAGGAACTATCTTGGAACAGGATAAACTTGCTTACTTCCGCTGGCTATTAGAGGGAGAAAAAAGGAGAACCCTGGACAGCCTTTCATCCCTTGAAGAAACCGAAATATTGGGTGGGCTCAAAGACTCAATAAATGAATTATCCATGTATGATAACCACCCCGCAGACATTGGAACCGAAACCTTTGAACGCGGAAAAGATTTAGGGTTAAAAGATCTTGCCCAGCGACATTTGAAAGAGATTGATGATGCAATGGGAAGGATCAGGGAGGGTAATTATGGAATATGTGAAGGGTGTGGAGGAGAGATCCCTGAGGAAAGATTGGAGGCTGTTCCTTCTACAACCTTCTGTTATCAGTGCCGCCAGAAGCTTGATGATCAGGTAAGTGCCCAAAGGCGTCCGGTGGAGGAAGGGGTGGTAATGCCGCCTTTTGGAGGGTTTGCGGAGAACCGTCTCTATACTGATCATGAGGTGCAGTTTGATGGGGAGGATGCCTGGCAGGCTGTGGAGCGTTATGGGACCTCCTCTGATTTTGAAAACCGTGAGGAGGAGAAGGGAACTGTTGAGGATGTTGAAGATGTATCTGTCTATAAAGATGAAGACGGGATGCTCTACCAGGATTTCCGCGGAAAGGACGATGAGGGGCGCCCAGGGGAACCCTGATGGGTTGATTGTATTATGAAAATCGGTATTTTTTCCGATAGTTACCGGCCCTATGTCAGTGGTGTAGTATTATCCATTGAAACTTTTTCCCGGGAACTGGCGCAGCTGGGGCATGAGATATTTATTTTCGCACCGGATTATCCCCAAGTAAGGGGAGAAAAGGAGCGCAATATATTTCGTTTTCCGTCTTTTCATACTCCTATTAATCCGGAATTTTATATAGCCCTGCCTTTTTTCTGGGAAGCCAGGAGACACGCCTCCCGGATTGGCATTGAACTAATTCATGTACATTCCCCTTTTATGCTTGGCCAGGTAGGGGTTAATTTAGCGCGCTATTTAGATATACCTGTTGTTTTTACCTACCACACTCTCTATGATCAATATATACACTATGCTCCTCTTGCTGGGCAGTTAACAAAAAAGGGGATGATCAAGTATGCAACTAATTTTTGTAACCGCTGCGACCTGGTGATCACACCTACAGGAGTGATCAAAGAGATGATCCAGGAACAGGGTGTCAAAAAGCCTGTGATAGTTATTCCTACCGGAATTTACCCTGAGCGCTTTCAGGCCGGGGATCCAAATTTTCTAAATAAGCATTTTGGGATCTCTCCTCATAAAAAGGTTCTGCTTTTCGTTGGGAGAATCGGTAAAGAAAAGAACCTTACCTTTTTGCTGCGTGCTTTTGCAATTATTGCCAAACAGGAGAAAGATGCTGTTCTAGTTATGGTAGGTAGTGGCCCTGAGGAGAAAATACTGCAATATTTAGCTATGGACCTGGGTGTTGAAGATCAAGTTGTTTTTACAGGAAAACTTGCTCCTGAAACCATTGCGGGGGCCTATAGATCTGCGGATATTTTTGTTTTTCCCTCTGTAACAGAAACCCAGGGCATTGTTTTAGTGGAAGCCATGGCAGCTGGTCTGCCGGTAGTTGCTAAAGCTGCTTATGGCTCTCTGGCTATGGTTGATGATGGTGTTACTGGTTACCTCTGTCAGGGTGATGAGCATGAATTTGCAGCAAAAACCCTATCTATTTTGAATGACCCGGAACTAAAGATGCGCATGTCTGAAGCTGCACTAAGGAAAGCAGAGAATTTGTCAGCAGATAAAATGGCACTGCGTATGGAGAGGGCATATAAGGCTTTATTAGCAGGTAATCATGAACTGCTTTGGCAAATGGAGGAGGAAGGTTGCGTAAAGAAACATTAAATGTTGTTTTGTTTATTTTTGTTGCTTTTGTGGCTTTGGTGGTTGACCAGTTTACTAAGGCAGTTGTTGTTAAGAATATGCAGCCTGGGGATTCTCTCCCTATAATACAAGGAGTTTTTCACATCACATATGTGAGAAACCCTGGGGGGGCATTTGGCATTCTTGCTTATCGAACAGAGATCTTTGTGGTGCTGGCTGTTCTTTTTATACTTATAGTTGTGGCTTTACCCATATATTATCCCGGAAGAAATTTGAAAATGACTTATGCAATGGGAATTTTAACTGGAGGTGTCATGGGTAATTTAATTGACCGGCTGCGCAGCGGGTATGTGATCGATTTTCTTGATTTTCAGATATGGCCGGTTTTTAATGCAGCAGATATCTTTATTTTTATAGGAACTGCTTTTTTGTTTATTTTTTTATTGAGAACAGCAAGCTGAAGGTGGTGTCATGGTGGCTCAGGAACACTACTTAAAGGTGCCTCCACAAGCAGCAGGAAAGCGCTTGGATCAATTCCTGGTGAGCCAGCCATTACTATTAAGTCGCTCTCAGGTCCAAAGCCTTATTGAAAGAGGGCTGGTACAGGTTAATTCCAGCTTAAAGCGCCCCAGCTACAAGGTGCGATCAGGTGATCTAATAAAAATTCAACTACCCCAACCCCAGAAGGCTGTACTGGTTCCAGAAAAGATTCCTCTAGAAATTATCTATGAGGATCAGGATTTAATTGTCATTAATAAACCCCAAGGGATGGTGGTTCACCCGGCTGCGGGTCACCAAAAGGGAACCCTGGTAAATGCACTGCTCAACCACAGTTCTAAACTTTCCAAGGTTGGGGGGCATTTAAGACCGGGGATTGTACACCGCTTGGATAAGGACACCTCTGGTGTACTGCTTGTAAGCAAAACCGATTTTGCACACCAGGAGCTTGCCAGGCAGCTAAAAGCACGTGAGATTAAGAGAAGGTATCTAGCCTTGGTACACGGAGAAGTCAGGGAGGAGTATGGTTTGATCGATGCCCCACTGGGAAGGGATCCCAAGGAACGCAAAAAAATAGCTGTCTTACCGCAGGGTACTGTAGGTGCGAGGGAGGCGCGTACCCACTATCGGGTTAGGGAAAGATACCGTGGCTATACTCTCCTGGATGTTTCCTTGGAAACTGGGCGCACACATCAGATCCGGGTACACCTATCCTATGCTGGTTACCCTGTAGCTGGGGATCAGGTTTATGGTTACCGGCGTAATCCTTTGAATCTACCGGGACAGGCTCTTCATGCCTATCAGATCACTTTCCAGCATCCTTCTACTGGTGAGGTGCTGACATTTGAAGCCCCATTACCTCAAGTGTTTGCAGACACCCTATCCAGGCTGCGGCATGAATAATCTTTTTTTGATGAACCAACCTGAAAAGCAGTAGTCTGGGGTAAGAAGTCAGGAATATGAACATCCTTTTCCAACGACCGAAGATCAACCCGAAAAACCGAAGTCAGAAGTCTGGGGTCGGTGCTATAATTTCGGATAGTCTGGTAAGATAAAAGCAAACTGTCCGAAATAGTGTTGACTTCCCATAAGCAGCTAAGCAAAATAGATCTTAGCAGATAGTTTGTGAGGACTAAAAAATATTTCGAGTTTTCTTGACATGAACCTCAGCATGATCTATTCTATGTAAAAGGTCCTTTAAGCTGGTCCTGTGAGACTGGCAAGGAAGAATAACTTTTAAGCCACACGCCTGCTGATAAGGTACCTTAAAGCAGGTATTTTTGTGTGCTATAGGGAGGGAAAGGTTTGACCCCGCGAGAGAAAGTTGAGATTATGAATGCAGATGATATCCGACGGGTGCTTACTAGGATTGCCCATGAGATTTTGGAGAAGAATGCAGGTACGGAAGATCTTACTTTAATCGGTATTAGGCGACGGGGTGTCCCTCTGGCTAAGAGAATTGCCGAAAATATAAAAGAAATTGAGGGTACTTCTGTACCACTGGGTATATTAGATATCACCCTTTATCGTGATGACCTGAGCCAACTTGACTATCATCCATTGGTCAGAAAGACTGAAGTGCCTTTTAGCATTACCGACAAAAAGGTTGTTCTTGTGGATGATGTATTGTTTACTGGCCGAACAGTTAGGGCTGCACTGGATGCCCTCATAGACCTGGGTCGGCCAAAAATTATTCAACTAGCTGTTTTGATAGACCGTGGGCATAGGGAACTACCCATTCGAGCGGATTTTGTAGGAAAGAATGTTCCTACTTCCCGCAGGGAATTAATACAGGTAAGTCTGAAAGAAATAGATGGGGAAGACAAGGTTATAATAGCGGAAAAAGAAACATAATAACTTCATATCCCTTTTAAATCTAGTCCAGTGAGGCTAGCAAAGGGGCAATCAGAAGTGACAAATGACCTCTTTGCCAGCCTAAAATAGGTAGCAAAGAGGTTTTTTTATATACCACAAGGGGGTAATATAAGATCATGAAGTTCAAGCAGAAGGATATTCTCGGTTTAGAGGGGTTAAGCCCGGCAGAGATCAATTTAATTTTGGATACAGCAGAGCCCATGAAGGAGATTATGGCAAGGGATATAAAAAAAGTGCCTACTTTGCGTGGTCACTCGGTCATAACTCTTTTTTATGAGCCCAGTACCCGCACCCGTACCTCCTTTGAATTAGCTGCCAAGTATTTGGGGGCTGATACGAGCAGTGTTACGGTGGCCACCAGCAGTGTCCAAAAGGGAGAGAGTCTGCGGGATACCGCGAGAACACTGGAGGCCATGGCAGCTGATGTGATTATTATCAGACATAGTGCTGCAGGTGCTCCTCATCAACTGGCGCGTTGGGTGAGTTCCCGAGTGATTAATGCTGGAGATGGTGCTCACGAACATCCAACACAAGCTCTTCTTGATATGTATACCATTCGTGAAAAAAAGGGCGGTTTCCAGGGTCTGAAGGTTGCTATTTTGGGTGATATTTCCCACAGCAGGGTAGCGCGGTCCAATATCTGGGGTTTGACCAAAATGGGAGCAGAGGTAAGGGTTGTGGGACCAGCCACATTGATGCCTCCGGAGATCGAAAGATTGGGAGTAGATGTCTATCATCACTGGGAAGAGGGGCTTCGGGATGTGGATGTGATC
>JBASML010000252.1:0-8241 GCA_049656845.1 Syntrophaceticus sp. | reverse complement strand
TACTACAGGTGACATGAACAATATAGATAGGAGCATTGACCAACCTTGCCAGCTTGATCGCCCTGTTTGTGGCTTCCCACTCTGCTAGGAGTGGCCTACTCAAAGGATGGTATTTTGGTGACGTTTTACCTGTTCTCCGGTACTCTTGAACAAGATAGTCAATCATATAGTGATTTTCCGCATGAATACATACCAAACCACCGAATTCTTTGACCTTTGCAAGAACCCTCAGCATCTCCCCATCATCAACCCTGAATTGATAGGTCATATAGAGCTTAAAGCTGGGGAATCCATCCGCAATAAGGGAGGGTATTGCGGCAAGGGTATGTTCATTGATATCTGTAAGTGCAATATGGAATCCATAATCAATAACAGCTTTATCTGCAGCTTCTTGCATCCTTGCCGCAACTGTTTCTTCCACAGTATGTCCCTTTTCTTGTGTCGCAAAATCGATAATAGTCGTAGTGCCTCCACAAGCCGCAGCAATGGTACCAGTCCTAAAATCATCACTGGAAAATGTTTGGGAAACAGCAGCCTGCAAATGAACGTGAACATCGATAGCCCCTGGAAAAACATATTTACCTTCCGCATTGATCACCTTTTTGGCAGGCCTTTCTAATTCATCTTCCACATCAGTTATTTTTTCGCCCTTGATGCCCAGATCTTTTTTCATTACTTTTGATTCAGTAACTACAGTTCCGCCTTTGATTAATAGGTCTAACTCCTGCATAATCTGCAAATCACACCCCTACTCTTTAGTTGGTCACTGACTTGCCTTCTGGACATCTCCCATTAATCTTCAAAAGTACCATTAACTTAAGGCATTCTAAGAGCGTTATGCGGGCATCTGGAGACACATAACCCGCAACCAAAACACTCCTTCTCATTGATCTCCAATATCTCTGTTCTGGTAATAGCCTGATAGGGGCAACTGGTTTCACAAATACTACAGAGTCTGCAAAGTTTCTGATCAACCACTGGCACCTTAGGAAATGTTCTGAACTCATGTTCTGCAAACTTCTTGACAGCGAGCCCTTTGATATCATCCACTGAATTATAATCATGTGAATCCAGGAAGTCGTTCAATTCCTTGGTGATCTTTCCGTACACCTTTGGTCCCTTGAGAATAGCAGAGGTACAGACCTGCACTGCAGACGCTCCAGCCATGATCATCTCTGCTGCATCCCGACCTGAGGTGATTCCTCCCACACCAAAGATAGGAACGTTTACAACTTTTGCAGCATCAAAAACACAGCGCAAGGCCAGCGGTCTGATGGCAGAACCACTCAACCACCCATAGCCATCCTTGCTCCCCATATAAAGACGCCCTGTTTCAATATCAATACCCAAACATGGGCCAAAGGAGTTAATCATCACCAGGCCATCTGCCCCACTCTCTTCCACAGCCACGGCAATTTCCTGGATGTTATTATGCGGAGATAATTTAACAAATACAGGCACATCAACCGCATCCTTGGCAGCCTTGAGAGCATCTGTGATCGGTGATATGTCATTGCCCACATAGTGTGTGGAAAGTTCCAAAGCATCAGCAAAGGGTTTAACAAGCCTGGACATCTCTTTAATTTGGTCAGCTGTATACCCAATGCCAATAATCAGAGGCAATCCTGTTTCTTTGGCCTGTTTATACTCATGCTCCAACCACTGTTCTTTGGGCAGTTCTGACCAGAGCTCAGCATTCAAAAAGCCGCCCTTCACCTCAGCCATACATGGCCGTGGCACATCTGCAGGCACCACTGAAACCGTCTTTGTAACTATTCCTCCTGCCCCACCCGCGGCCGCTGCCTTGGCCATAGCACCATTTCTTACAGGAGGCCCAGCTGCAGGCATCACTGGATTACGAAATTCGATACCACAAATATTTACACTCAACTTGGCCATATGACATCTCCCTTTAGCAGTTATTTTTCTTGCAGAGCTTTCAAAACTTTATCCGGTGTTGCAGGTATTTCGGTTAACCGCACACCCACAGCATCATAGATACCATTTAAAATAGCCGGAGCAACAGGATTAACCGGAAGCTCTCCCAATCCTTTCGCCCCAAAGGGGCCATCAGGTTCGGGTTGTTCCACAACAACTACCTCGATTTCAGGAGCAACATCAGAAAAGGGAAGGTTGATTTTCTTTAAGGTATCTGTTACAACATGTCCTTTTTCCAGCTTGTATTCCTCCATCAGTCCATAGCCTATCCCCATTACCACACTGCCCTCAATCTGAGCGCGTACATTCTGGGGATGAATAGCTGTACCTACTTCGTGGGCGGCTATAACCTTAAGAACCTTAACCTCTCCAGTCTCTACATCCACCTGCACAACCACAGCATGTGTTCCATAACAATAAGCAAAATGAAGTATGTATTTTTCCGGATCATCACCAGATTTGTGATCCGAACATTCAGGAAGTGGAGCCGTAGCCGGAGGTTCGTAGTAGTAATCAACCCTTGTTTCTAATCCTTGATCTTTCATCACTCTATACAAATCACGGTAAGTAATACTCCGCTCCCCTGCTATTGCACCATTGGAATCAAAAACAACCTTGTCTGCTGTAGTCCCCCATTCCTTTGCTAAAGCTCCTTTAATTTGCTCACTCATCTTTGTCGAGGCATGATAAATGGCATTACCGGAAACGTAGGTCTGGCGAGAAGCAGTAGTCATCCCTGCATCCAGGCAGCGATCCGTGTCACTGGAGATCAATGTAATAGCATCAAGGGGAAAACCTCCCGCTTTCGCTGCTATCTGAGACATAGCCGTATCAGAACCCTGACCCACTTCAGCTGCCCCGGTCAAGACTAATAATTTACCATCAGCTGTTAATTCTACTGAAGCCCCAGCACCATCAGGTAACCCGGTTCCAAGCCCCACATTCTTGTAAGAACTGGCAACACCAACACCAATCTTCATGCGTTCATCAGATGGTGGCAGGTCAAGTTTCGCCAACGCATCTTTTACTGCCAGCAGTGTTGCTTCGTATGGAACGGGGCCTTCCAGAAGATGACCGGTTCCAGTTGTATCACCTGCTCTTAGAGCATTTTTTAACCGGAAATCTATAGGATCCATCCCCAATTCTCTGGCCAAACGATCCATCTGCACCTCATACGCCACAGTAATTTGTGTACTCCCAAATCCCCTAAAAGCACCTCCAATAGCATTGTTGGTGTAGGCCGCTATGCCATCTGAATAAACATGAGGAACAACATAGGGACCAGTCGCAAAGGCAGTGGATCGGAAGATTACTGGCATACCTAAAGAAGCATATGGCCCTGTATCAGCCAATACTTTAGCCTCCACAGCGAGCAGCTTCCCATCCTTGGATACACCATGCTTGATCTGGATCTTCTCCGGATGCCTCTTGGTGGATTTCATGATCGATTCTCGCCTGGTGACAGTCATTTTGACTGGGCGACCAGTCTTCCAGGCACCCAGGGCAGCATGAATCTGCACCACCGATTCTTCCTTTCCACCAAAAGCACCACCTGTTGCTGTAAAGATAACCCGCACTTTCTCATCGGGGTAACCAAGAGCTCTGGTAATTTCCTTACGAAAAGCATGGGAACTTTGACTGCCTGTCCAAACAGTAATCTTGCCATTTTCATCAATCTCAGCAAGAGCAGACTCGGGCTCCAGGTAAGCATGCTCTGTACACTGTGTATAGTATGTATCCTCAATAATCACATCAGACTCAGCGAAACCCTTTTCCACATCACCTTTCCTAACCGTGACATGGTTCAGTATATTGCCCTCAGGATGGAGCAGCGGCGCATCTTCTTTTAGGGCGTCCTCCGCCGAAAAAATACCCTGCAGCGGTTCCAATTTAACCTTAACTAAATCAGCTGCCTCAGCTGCCACTTCCTCTGTTTCCGCGTAAACAACAGCAACAGGATCACCGATATAACGCACCACATCACCAGCCAAAACAGGCTGGTTCTGTATGATATTTCCAAAGATGTTCTCGCCCGGTATATCTTCTGCAGTTAAAACTGCAACCACACCGGGAAGAGCCTGCGCTTCAGTGGTATCAATCTCAATGATCTTGGCATATGGTTCCTCTCCGTGGACCAATTTGCCGTACAGCATATTTTCCCTGGTCAGGTCATCTGCAAAAATTGGTGCCCCAGTCACCTTGGCCACACCATCTATCCTGGGTATCGAAACACCAACAACATCTGCCCTTTTCACTTCGGGAAACTCAGGCATTTTAGAGGGGTCCTTCATCCAACTCGCCGCCAGGCGAATAGCCCTGATAATACTTACATAACCAGTACAGCGGCAAAGATTATGTTTGAGTGCCTGGTGGATCTCCTCATCAGTCGGATCTAAATTGCGATCCAGCAAGGCCTTCGCTGCCATGATCATTCCAGGGGTACAGAAACCACACTGAAAGGCTCCCTCCTGGATAAATGCCAACTGCAAGGGATGAAGCTTACCCCCTGTACTTAAACTCTCAATAGTCTCTACCCTCGCTCCATCCAGCCGAGACAATTTAGTGACACAGGCCCTGCGTGCTTTACCATTAACAATCACAGTACAACTACCACAATGACCTTCATTACAACCCTTCTTACTGCCCATCAATCCAAGCTTTTCTCGCAAATAGCTAAGCAGGGTTCCTTGAGGGTTTTCGATAAAATATTCATTGCCGTTAACATGGAACTTCACAGATTGCATCCCCTTCCATATTGACCAGAGATAGGCATTAAATACAGATGCATTATAGCTGACTCAACCAATAATCCGAGTCCCCGTTTCACCCTTCACAGCTCTGCACAGGTGCTCCGGACAGGTAATAATACCTTCTTTGCCGCCATTTTCAAGAAATTTTAATATTGCTTCAACCTTTGGCAGCATGCTGCCTGGCGCAAACTGACCCTCAGCCATCAAATTCTTTGCCTCAGCAACTGTTAGCTGGTCCAATGGGCTGGCATCAGGCTTTCCATAATTCACAAATACTTTTTCCACAGCAGTAGAAATGATGAATACATCAGCCTGCAGCTGTACAGCCAGAAGAGCAGAAGCATAATCCTTATCAATTACTGCATCAACACCTGTTAACATCCCCTGCTCATCTCTCAGCACCGGAATTCCTCCACCACCCGCAGCAATAACACAAAAACCACTCTTGACCAGGAACTCAATCTCCTGTTCTTCGATGATCTTTTTTGGCAAGGGAGAGGGTACAACACGCCTGTACCCTCTGCCAGCATCATTAATAAAAACCCAATGCGGATACTGTTTCACCAAACTCTCCATTTGTTCCCTTGTATAAAAACCGCCAATAGGTTTGGTGGGCCTCAGAAAGGATGGATCACATTTATCTACCTCAACCTGTGTAACAACTGTTACTGCTCTTTTATCCATCCCTCGTTTATTAAATTCATTATCAAGAGCTTGCTGTATCTGGTAACCTATGGAACCCTGAGTATCTGCCACACAGTTTACCAATGGGACAATATGCATATTTGCTGTTTCCTGTGCTATTTCAGCCCTGCGCAAAATAAATCCAACTTGAGGCCCGTTTCCATGGGTGATGATTACATCATGACCATCGGCAATAATATCGGCAATATGTACAACTGTCTCACAAATGGCTTTGTACTGATCTTCTATGCCCTGATGCTGCTCATCTTTGATCAGTGAATTGCCTCCTATTGCCAAAACAGCAAGTTTCCCCATCTTTATTTACCACCCATTGTAAGAGTCATTACTGCTTTTGCTGTATGTAGCCTGTTTTCAGCCTCATCATAGACTACCGAATGTACCCCATCGATAACTGAATCCTCTACCTCATTACCTCTATCCGCAGGTAAGGCATGCATATAAATAACATCTTTACTGGCCAGTTCCATCATTTTTTCTGTGCATTTCCAACCCTTATAGCTTTCCAACAAATCATCTACAACCTCTGTACTCTGGTTGCTGACCCAGCTTCCCCAGTTTTTAGGAATAACCACATCAGCATCCCGATAAGCCTCTTCCATATCATGGGTAATCGTCAGTGACCCACCATTTTCCTCTGCATTTTTTCTGGCTTGCTCAATTACCCAATCAGGAAGTTCATACCCATTTGGATAGGCAAGGGTAACATCCATACCATATCGCGGGAAGAGTAGAACCTGAGAGACAGGAACAGAAATCGGTTTCTTATGGGAAGTAGCATACGCCCAGATAACAGATACCTTTGCCCTCTGTAAACTGCCAAGTTTTTCCTGCATAGTCATTAGATCAGCGATCGCCTGTAGTGGATGGTAAATATCACACTGCATGTTGATCACAGGTGCAGAAGACCATTCCGCCATTTCAGTTATATATTTGTTTCCTATGCCCCAAAAACAATTTCTGCAGGCAATCGCATGCCCAAATCGGGAAAGAATAACTGCTGTATCTTTAGCCACTTCTCCATCAGCAATCTGCATATTACTGGTATCTAAATAATTGCCATGGCCTCCTAGTTGGGCTATTCCTGCTTCCATAGAATTCCGTGTCCTGGTAGACTGCTCAAAAAACATCAGAAAAATAGTTTTATCTCTTAAATAGGGAGTAGGTATTCCCATAGCGAATTTTCTTTTCAGGTCATATGAAACATCCAGTAAGGTGTCGATTTCCTCTTTAGTCCAGTCCTGGAGAGTAATGAGGTGTTTTCCTCTAAATAATGTCTGCATGTTAAACGCCTCCTTATCCTATCTTTTATATTTTTAATACATTCAAGAGAATGGCCTAGTCGGCATATTTTTCCACATAGAGTTTCGGTATAACAACATACATAGCTGCTGCTTTTACTAATTCACTTTTAATGGTTTTCTCATTGGGTGCATGAGCAAACTCTTCACGGCCAGGGCCAAAACCAACACAGGGAATATTAAACATTCCAGCAATGGAAACACCATTTGTTGAAAATGTCCATTTATCGATCACAGGGTTTTCATTAAACAACCCTTGATACGAATCCACCAGGGTCTTGCATACCGGGTGTTCCTCCTCTATAGTCCACACCGGAAAATAAGACTCAGTCGGATAAACCAACCCCGTATATGCCGGCCTACTGTAGTCATACATAGAAACCTCGGCCCTTGCTTCCTTCACAGAAGGTAGATTTCTGATCTGCCCCAGGGCAAGATCCCGATCCTCACCATCGGTCAATCTCCTATCAACAGAAATGGTGCAGCTATCTGCAACAGCACAGCGAGAAGGTGAGGTGAAGAATATCTCTGATACAGTTAGGGTACCCTTGCCCAAAAAATCATCATCTTTCAAATTTTCATGTAAAGCTCTTAATTCCAATAGGATAGGCGCCATCTTAAAAATTGCATTATCCCCGCGCTCTGGAGCGGAGCCATGACAGCTCATGCCTTGTGTTTTAACCTTAATTTCCATTCTCCCGCGGTGACCCCTGTAAATTCTGCAACCAGTAGGTTCTGTACTCAGCACAAATTCAGGTTTCAGCTTGTCTTCATTGATAATGTACTGCCAGCAAAGCCCATCACAGTCCTCCTCCTGAACAGTTCCGGTAACCACCAGGGTGTAATCCCCTTCCAAGCCAAGTTCTTTGATGATTTTTGCAGCATAGACAGCAGAAGCCATTCCGCCTTTCTGGTCACTAGCTCCCCTGCCGCCAACATATTTCTCATCCTCAAAGCCCTCATAGGGATCGAACTTCCACAAACTTCTGTCACCAATACCAACCGTATCAATGTGGGCATCTATGGCAATCAGATGTTTTCCTTTGCCTAAATAACCCATAATATTTCCCATGGGGTCGGTTTCTACCCTATCGAAACCGACCTTTTCCATCTCTTCCCCTATCCTCTGAACAACCTTTTTCTCTTGGCTGCTTTCACTTGGTATAGCAATTATGTCTCTTAGAAATTTAACTATGCCTTTCTTGTTCTCTTCAGCCTTCTGCATTATATTTTTCCAATCAATGTCCATAACATATCCTCCCGATCTCATACTGTAAACATAAAATAAATGGCGCTACTACATTATGTGATATTCTTCGATAATTTTTCTCTTTCGCTCACCAGGCATTAGATCCTCTTGCTTATCTCATTTCCTCGATACGCCTATCATAGTGTTCCACCTTTGCATACTCCGCCTCCCAAAACTCTGGGCTGCGCATGCTGTCCAGGTACTCTTGGGTGTAACCAAAGGGGAGCCAATCGTGTTCCTTTTGCTGGAAGAGACGTTCTTTGTTTTCCATTTTTCTAAAGTCATAGATATGTTCTTCATT
>JBASML010000251.1:0-2634 GCA_049656845.1 Syntrophaceticus sp. | reverse complement strand
GGTGTAGGTCTCACCATCACCGATACACACCAGGCCATTTTCACCATCTTTGTCTCTGCCGGCACCCCAACCCCCGGCTGTAGGCTCTACCAGCAGGGCAAGTTCTCCTGTATCCGGGTGAATATTGGCCAACACATCAGCACAGACACTTAAAAAATGGCCTGCGGTCAGACGGTCCGGCACCACAGGTGCCATAGCACGCCAAATCAGGTCTGTGACATAAAGCATCGTCTCCCAGTAAGTGGAGACCGCAGCAGGACGCTCCGCGGTAAAGATGGTGCGTGGTTCAGAGATCACTTTCAAGGGACGGAATGTCCCTTCATTGGCGGAAATGGCAGGGTTAGTGAGTGCCTTGAAAATAGCACGTGCCCCAGCAATGAGGGCTGTATAGCTGCAGTTTACAGGACCCAATACCTGGGGATGGCTCCCCCTGAAGTCACAAATAAACTCATCATCTGTGATCGTCACTTTAACACAAACCCTAAAGGGCCCGTTGCCCAGTCCATCATCATCTATGTAATCCTCAGCTTCAAAAACCCCGTGTGGGAGCTTGGCCAGCTCCAAGCGAGTGAGCTGCTCACCATTGTCCAATAGCTTTTCGATACCCGCCATGACCGTATCCTTCCCGTACTTGTCACAGGTTTCGATAAAGCGGCGCTCACCCACCCGCAGGGCTGCAACCCCGGCCCACAGATCCCCCAGGGTCATATCGGGCATACGCACATTGGCTGCTATGAGATCGATGAGGCTCTGAATGGGTTTACTCTCTTCGAAGATTTTGATGCAGGGAAACTGTAGTCCCTCCTGATAAACCTCTGTAGAGTCTGTGGTCCAGCTTCCTGGATCTTTACCACCCACTTCTGTCCAGTGGGCCTTATTAGCTGAAAAAGCCACCAATTCCCCATCATAAAAGATGGGCATGGCCAGGCAGACATCTGAGAGATGAGTGCCCCCACCACCGTAAGGATCATTTGTAATAATGATATCCCCGGGATGCAGGTTGCCTTTCTCAGCAAATTTCTCAATAACATCCTTTACTGAAAAGTCCAGTGTGCCCAGAAAACCTGTTACTCCGTTCCCCTGGGCTAAGAGACGCCCCTTGCTGTCGGTAAGGCCACTGGCATAGTCCAGCACCTCATAGATGATCGTGCTTTTACTGGTGCGCTGCAGTGCATAAAACATCTCATCACCGATAGCCACCAGAGAATCCTTCACAATTTCCAAAGTAAAGGGATCGATGTCCTGTATGATTTTACTGTTGTCACCCATTACTACACCCCCGTCTCAATGATCAGATTGCCATAATCATCCACTGTTACCTTCTGCCCCGGAAATATTACTGTAGAAGATGCCGGTTCTTCGATAATGGCTGGGCCATCAAACACAGCCCCTGCGCCCAGCAAACCGCGCTCATAAATGGTGCTCTTCTGCCAACCCTCTTGATCAAAGTCCACATCACGATATCCCTTAATGGCTGCACCTGGATCACTACTCTTGTTCTCCAGGCGGCCAAACTCAGGCTTCTTGACAGTCCCAAAAGTAGTCAAATGGAAGTTGACAAATTCAATCAAAGAATCATCCAGTCTGAAAGTGTAATTATGCTCATGAAGGGAGTGAAATCTCTGTTCAACCTCCCTGATCACAGAGGCATCCATCTTTCCAGCAGGCACCGGAACCTTGACAGTGTGTTCCTGCCCCAGGTAGCGCATATCTGCATAGCGGGTAAAGACCATATCCCCTGCATCCATCTTTTCCCTCTGGAAATACTCCACTGCCTGTTTCTCCATATCATCCCAGATGCCATCTAGCTCCTCAATGCTGACCTCATCGGTGCGCCTGATATTGGTCTGAATCAGGTCATGGCGCAGATCAGTCATCAGCATCCCCCAGGCAGAAAAAACAGCAGTAGCCACCGGAATCAGCACTTTTTTAACCTGCAGCTCTTTGGCCAGGGCTGCAGCATGCATCGATCCTCCCCCGCCAAAAGCAACCATGGTAAACTCCCTGGGGTCGTAGCCGCGCCGCACAGAGATCAGCTTCAAGGCATTGATCATATTGGCATTAGCCAAACGTATCACACCAAGGGCTGCCTCATCCACAGAAATACCGAAGGAAGAGGCAATCCCACCCATGGCTTCCCGTGCCCTCTTGAGGTCAGCCTTAATCTCACCGCCAAGGAAGTATTCCGGGTTGATGCGCCCAGCAATCAGGTTAGCATCGGTAACTGTGGGCTCAGTACCGCCCCTGCCGTAGCATACCGGACCAGGCAAAGCACCGGCACTCTGTGGACCTACATGGAGAGAATTGGCTGCATCGACCCAGGCGATACTGCCTCCCCCGGCACCGATCTCAATGATATCCACTACCGGCACTTTGATGGGATAGCCCGCGGTCTCCCTGGTCCACTCGATCTTATAATCAGTGGTCACCTTCATCTCACCATTTTCGATAAGAGAGCACTTGGCTGTGGTGCCGCCGATGTCCAGAGCGATGATGTTCTTATCACCTATCAGCTTGCCGACCACTGTAGCCCCGAAAACACCGGCAACAGGGCCCGATTCAACCATATTGATCGGGGAAATCTTGGACTGGGCGAAGGAAACAGTGCCACCATTGGACTGCATGATATACCGG
>JBASML010000250.1:0-1687 GCA_049656845.1 Syntrophaceticus sp. | reverse complement strand
GCCCTACTGCAAAGACCAGCATAACAAACGCGAGCAAAGCCACAACAAGATAGGCTCTTTTTCGCCTTGGCATTGCCCACTGCTCACCTCTCTTTCAAGTTTTTCTTTCTATATATAATATCTCCAGGTACAAAGGGTGTGATTCTGGGAAAAATTGAGGATGGGAAAAGAAGCCCTTTGATGAATATTTCTTGACATTTTTGAGGATATGGAGCAAAAATAAACTAAAAATATAGAATGGATTTCTACCGTGGCTCGATCTGTTCCAAAACAGTATGTAGTATCAGTAAAAAAATCAGATTTGAAAGATGGGGTTGCTATTCTCAACAGCATTCCAGTTCAAAAGCGGCTTTGCTCAAAATGTTCTATAATATAACCATAAGGAGGACTGAAAATGAAACTGGTTGCGGATCTACATACACACACGATTGCTAGTGGACATGCATACAGTACATTCGAAGAGATGGTTGATGCAGCACGAGAAAAGGGTCTGCAGATGATTGCCATCACCGATCATGGCTCCCAGATGCCCGGAGCCCCCGATTTAGATTATTTCTGGAATACACTTATTTGGCCGCGAGAAGTAAATGGTGTTCAGGTGCTGCGGGGGGTTGAAGCAAATATAATAGATACCAAAGGGAGGCTGGATATCCCGGATGAAATTTTGGAGTCGCTGGATATTGTCCTGGCCGGTTTCCATTATGGTACAGGGTATCAGGGGTCTACAGTTGAGGAGAATACGCAGGCAATGGTGAATGCTTTACAAAACCCTCTCGTCCACATTATTGTACACCCTGGCAACCCAAAATTTCCTATTGATTATGAAAGGGTTGTCCATGTTGCCCGGGAAAATGGAAAAGCCCTGGAAATCAACAACAGCACATTTATGGGTATTCGCCCTCAAAGCTACCAACCCTGTTTGAGGATTGCTAAACTTGCTGAACAGAATGGAGTTTTATTAGCGGTAAACAGTGACGCTCATATCTGCTATCAAGTTGGTGATTGTTCATTAGCTATGGATGTTGTCCAGAAGGCAGGTATTGAAGAGAGCAATATTCTGAATACCTCTGTAGAACTGATACAGGAGTTTCTTTCCCGCCATGGGAAACATATTCTCTAAGTTTGCTGTATGGTATTGGTAAGTTTTGGTAAGGATGAGCTCATCCACTCTGTTTCAAACAAGCAGAGTTTTTTGTGTTTGTTCGTCTAGGGGTGATTTCTAATGAGGACGCCAGAACTGGCAGACTGTATGAATAATCGCTAGTCAAACACACCACATGCTTTGCAATGAACAACCCCAACTATTGCGATGTTCAAACACAGTTTAGTATCTTTTACATAGACTTCCGTTCCCGTGTCTCATGAGAGGAATAACAGTAAACTATGTCGAAATTAAATAGTTAATGTAATCATATGTGTTCTCTTGTTCTATTGGCCTTTTGGGGAAAGGTTAGGAAGAGAAAAGGCAATTATGGCATTAGCAACACCAAGATATGGTTTGGGTTTCTAACAAAATTTACTTTACTCTGCATATTGATAAGGAGGTTCTTTATCCCGGATGAAAAACTGCAAAGTAACCTTTTACCCTATGGACAAAGAGATCGAAATTCCTGTTGGTACTCCCTTGAAAAAGGCCATGGACATTGCTGGATTAGACTTCGATTTCCCTTGTGGGGGCAGGGGGAGG
>JBASML010000249.1:0-3775 GCA_049656845.1 Syntrophaceticus sp. | reverse complement strand
GAATATGTATGCAAATATGCACCTGTGGAAATTGTAAAAGGGTTTGGAGAGGATTGCATATTATGCAATCCACTACCGGACAATTTTGCTGCAGCTGATCAGCTGACCCATAGGAACATATGCAGCTATTCACGGGCACTAATTGAAAAACGCATGAAAAACAGCTCAGGTGCACTTCTTTTGACCAACTGCTGTGATTCCCTTAAGAGCGCATGTGATGTGCTGCGCAGCATAAACCAGACGGTTTTTTTGCTGAATCTGCCGCATCTAAATAAGCACTGCAGTAAAATTCTCTATAAAAACGAACTGCTCAACTTTATCAAAAACTACACAGCTTATTCAGGTAAAAGCTTCGACTGCGCAAAATTCCGCAGGGCATTTGCTCAAAATGCACAGGAAATAAAGGGCCCATATGTTGCTGTGATGGGAGCAAGGCTGAGCGGAGAGTTATTGGAGTTCATAAAAAAGGCATCCCCACTTCCTGTCAAAAACAACACCTGCACCGATGTCCGCACCCTTCAAAACCCACCCCTTACAGATTCATCAGAAAAACTGCTGGAGTGGTATGCAGATGAACTTTTGTCACAAACACCATGCATGAGAATGAGCGATGCTTCTTCACGCAGAATGCTGGTTAATGACCCCAATTTAAAAGGAATTATCTATAATACTGTGAATTTCTGCGATTTTTATGGCTTTGAATATATGCAGCTAAGAAAACAATTAACGATTCCCATTGTAAAAATTGAAACCGATTACACAACACAGGGAGCTGCACAGATCAAAACCCGCACAGAAGCTTTTTTTGAAAACCTAAAAATATCCCTGACAGCACCCCCGGAGAAAAAACAGTTGTATGCAGTACACCCCAGAGGGCTTGAGCGGTATACCGCCGGAATCGACAGCGGGTCAACCACTACTAATGTCGTCATCTTGGACAGCATGCAAAACATCGTTTCCTTTTCCGTCCTGCCTACTGGTGTAGATGTAGCAGAAAGCGCAGAAAAAGCTTTGGATGATGCACTGCAAAAGGCTGGGCTTTCCAAAAATCAGATCACCCGTACAGTTACCACAGGCTACGGCCGCACCAATATTGCTTTCCGCAAAAAAGATGTCACTGAGATTACATGCCATGCAGTAGGTGCGCACTTTTTGAACCCCGCAGTCCGTACTGTGATTGATATAGGGGGACAGGACAGCAAGATCATACGCCTTGATGAAAACGGCACAGTGCTTCGTTTTGTGATGAACGACAAATGCGCCGCAGGCACAGGCCGTTTTCTGGAGATGATGGCCCAGTCTCTGGGGCTTACCTTAGAAGAGATGAGCATATGCGGGCTACAGTGGGATGAAGAAATCACCATTTCCAGCATGTGCTCCGTTTTTGCCCAGTCAGAGGTGGTCTCATTGATAGCAGAAGGCAAAAAACTTGAAGATATTGTTCATGGGCTGAACTTGTCTGTTGCTTCTAAAGTAATCGCTCTGGGTGGGCGCGCCAAAATGGAAAGGGAGTACATGATTACAGGCGGCGTGGCTAAAAATATAGGTGTTGTCCGTGCCATAGAAGAAAAGCTGGGCATTCCGGTTCTGGTACCCGAAGAACCGGAAATTTGCGGTGCCTTGGGGGCAGCGTTAATTGCAGCAAAATAGCATGACACAAGAACAGCTGTTGATACATATCTGCTGCCATTGATTCACCTGCTCCAAAGTCAATTCCTGGTTTCTTCTGGCGTCAGCCTGCCACCTCCAACTTTTATTTTTAGGATTGGTGTTACCAGCGGTTGTAGTGTATCCTCTGCTCGTCAAAGCGATCCGGCCGGGTCTTTTCTTCTGCTGGATATCCCACAGCGATCAAAGAAAAAGGGATAATTTGCTCCGGGATCTCTAAAAGGGTACGCATACCGTCAACAAGGTTATCCTTGGGGTAAACCCCCATCCACACAGTACCCAACCCAAGTGCCCTGGCAGCAAGCAGAATATTTTGAGTGGCAGCAGCACAGTCCTGCGGCCAGAAGTAAGGCGATTTGAAACGTCTGCTGTCTCCGCAGACAAGGATAGCCAAAGGAGCAGTCTTGAGCATGGTGGAATAGGGATGAAACTCAGGCACCCTATCTAATGTCTGTCGGTCATCAATCACCACAAACTGCCATGGCTGCTGGTTATGGGCCGAAGGGGCATACATAGCAGCCTCCAGCAGTTTCTTGATCAGATCATCAGGTACCGGCTCCGCGATATACCTCCTAATACTTCTTCTTGTGAAAATGGTTTCCATTGCATCCACAGTCAACAACCTCCTTTTTTATCTCACAATTATGTTTCGCCGCTCCTGTTTTTAACCAGCACAGCTATGGTGCCTCCGATAAGAATCAACACCCCTCCCAAAAGCTGCATCCCTGTTAGATTCATTTTCGTCTCTCCTTTAGCAGTCTGAGGGTTCGCTGCATCTCATTCACAACGATCATCATTCCTTCGTCAACACCCATCCCTGGTTTGGCCAACATCTGGTCTGGACGCGTAGCCAGGGCAACATGCACAGATATCCTAGCTGAACAGTCTGTTTCATTGCATGTCCCCCCCTGGTAGGCGCCTATGCCATGAGCCTTGGCATATAATATGGCCTCAACAGTATTGTTGATACCTCCCAGATCCGGTGTCTTAAATTGAACCATATGCCCCGCATCAGCATCCACAAAATCACGCACATCCTCCAAGGTGTTGCACCACTCATCTGCCACTATCTCTACATTAATACCTTTCGTTGCCATAAGGATCTTTAGCTTATTCAGGGCTTCTATCTGTTGTTCCTTCGAGCCCATATCTACTGGGGACTCAATGCGCAATCTCAAGGGTGAAGCAGCCATCTCCAGGCGTGCCAGATAATCAGCTATCTTTTCCAGGTCGTCATTAAAGGCAAGTCCTAAAGTACCGTAGACATCAATATGCAAAATAGGGTGGTAATCCTCATCCCCCAGTTCTGCCACCCGCTTCCTCAGCCATAACACATATTCATGTAGCTTTTCTCCACTTCTTCCCAATTTAGTTTCTACATTATTGATCAGGCCGTGTGGCAGCACATCAGCCCGCTTTATAATAGCTTTATCGGCATTGGTATACCGCTCATCACCGGTCTGGACAAAAATAGGAACTGGCTCCAGAACTAGTCTGGTATCATACTCTTCTGCCAGTACCTCACACATCAGCTTTTTCTCATTAATAGCAATAGCATGCAGCAGAGCCTGAGTCAGCCCATAACGAAGGGCCGTATGCAGCCTTTTCCCATCAGACCCCACAAGTGAATCAAACTCCTCTGCTAGTTCCCGAAATGATGAGAGCTCCCTGCCCTCCAATCTTTCCGCCAAATAACCCTCCACCAGAGGAAGATAATCAGTCGCTAGAAAAATAGGGTCGCGGCCGCCAATCCCAGAATACTGTACAGCCGCACAGTCTCCATAAGCCACTTGCCCATCTGTGAGCAAGAACATAATACTTAATGATTCCCCACGCTGGCGCACCTCTGTAAAACCAGCGGTTAGCGGCTGACCAATATATGCCGCCCCATCAGACATGGCTCCCTTTTTGATCGCTAACTGATCATCAAAATAAAACCCTGTTAAGCCTGGTGCTGCTAGAACCTTCTCTATACGCATCTACTACCCACCTCGGTTTCCCCCAGCCTGCCTTTGCTGATACGTGTTCTATTATTCAAGTTAATTTGACCTCTCTTTTTGCAATTTCATGTGCTTGAAGAACAGCCAATAATGACAATACCACTGCC
>JBASML010000248.1:0-16211 GCA_049656845.1 Syntrophaceticus sp. | reverse complement strand
GATGTACACTATGTAGTGTATATTTAGATGAAGATCTTATGTATAGGTGAATAATAATGTCCAGGTTCTTAGCATATTTAACTTACCTTGATTTGCGTACCATTATTGATATCCTTATTATTGCCTTTGTAATCTATAAGCTCCTGCTGTTGATTAAAGGAACGCGCGCGGTCCAGCTCCTCAAGGGCTTAGCTGTACTGTTGATTGCCAGTGCAGTAAGTGCCCAGTTTAACCTTGCTACAATTAACTGGTTGTTGGGAAAGACCTGGACAGCTCTGGCTGTTGCCCTTCCGGTTGTTTTTCAACCAGAACTGCGGAGAGCCCTTGAGCAGTTGGGGAGAGGGAGTTTTTTCGGACGCCGCTCTGTTTTGGCTGAGGAAGAGGCCAGGTATGTTGCCCATAATGTGGCTCTGGCGGCGGAAAACCTATCCCGGCGACATGTGGGCGCTTTAATGGTTTTTACACGGGAAACAGGGCTTTTGGAGTATGTAGAGAGCGGAGTGAAGACGGATGCCCTGATTTCTGAAGAGGTGATCATCAATATTTTTGAACCATACACCCCTCTTCATGATGGCGCAGCTATCATTGGTGGCAACCGTATTCTGGCTGCAGCCTGTTATTTACCCTTCACTGAAAACCCATTTATAAGCTCACAGCTTGGAACAAGACACAGAGCTGCTTTGGGTATCACAGAACAAAGTGATGCGGTGGCAGTTGTGATTTCCGAGGAAACTGGAACCATTTCTCTGGCAGAAAGCGGTAAGTTGATTCGAGGGCTGAGGAGAGGGGATCTGGAACAGAAACTGATGGAGCTTTTAGGTCCCAGTAAGGCAGTGAAAGAAGATGAAGAATAGAATGAAGAATAGTAAATTGTACAATTGGTGTGTGCGAAACAATGTCGGTTTTAAACTGCTAGCACTTTTTTGGGCATTTATGCTGTGGTATTATGTGGCCGGGCAGCGTGATCCCATTGTTATGCGGGAATTCAACCTTCCGGTAGCAGCCCAGGGCCTTACCTCTGAACGTCTGCTTGTTTCGCCGCTTCCCGATGTGCGTGTTACAGTAAAAGGGATGAGAAGTATTATGCAGGACCTCAAGGGGGATGATTTTCGTGCTTATGTTGAGATCCCTGACCAGGAGGTGGGTGAAAAACTTCTTCCGGTACTGGTAGATGTTCCCTTTGGTGTTGAGGTTGTCAGCATCTCACCCGCGCGGATTAAGGTGGACATAGATGTCGTAGCAGAGAAGCAGGTGCCAGTACGGGTGCTGGTACGTGGGGAAACTGCTCCTGGCTTTACATATAACAAGCCTACTGTTAACCCTGAAGTAGTTACAATAAAAGGCCCAGGCCGCCTTTTGGATGAGATTGTAGATGTGCAAGCTGTAATAGAGATCAAAGGAGCAAGGAGTGATATTAACCAGCAGGTAAGGGTACAGTTGGAGAAGGATGTTGGGGGTAAGGTAACGATTCAGCCTGCTTTTGTGCAGGTGCAGCTCCCAGTGGTGACCAGTGGGCCTGTTAAAAATGTGCCACTGACTGTTGCCATCCAGGGTGAAGTGGCAGAGGGTTTTGTCGTAAAAAGTCAAAGTATAGAACCAAACAGTCTTCGGGTGACAGGGCCTGCAGAAATAATAGACAATCTTCGGGAGATACAGACGAAACCTATAGATATTAGTGGAGCTGAGGCAAATATCACTAAAGATGTGGAAATAGTGCTGCCTGCCGGGGTTATATCCCTGGGACAAACCAAGGCAAAAGTAACCATTGTTATTGAGCGTGTTGCTGAGCCCTCAGAAGAAGAGCAATTATCATCTGAGTAGAATAATGATATAATATAAATATGTTGTTTTGTGGGAGGGGATGGTTATAAAATGGGTGTGCTTTTTGGTACAGATGGGGTCAGAGGTGTTGCCAATAAGGAATTAACACCCGAACTAGCCTTCAAATTAGGGAGAGCCGGGGCATATGTTCTTGGTAGGGAAGGCAGGCACCCTTCTATTGCCATCGGAAAAGATACCAGGATCTCCGGAGACATGCTGGAGGCGGCATTGACTGCCGGTATCTTATCTGTTGGCGGTGACTGTCTGCGGGTGGGTGTCATTCCCACACCTGGACTGGCCTATTTGACTCGATCTTATGGCTGCTGTGCTGGAATTGTCATCTCAGCTTCTCATAACCCGGTAGCTGACAACGGGATTAAGTTTTTTGCTGATGACGGTTTTAAACTGCCTGATTCTGTGGAGGAAGAGATTGAAAAACTTGTTCTAAAAGAATTTGTTTTTCCCCGCCCCACAGGAGCGGATATCGGGCGTGTCATTGATGAGACAACTGCTCCTGAAAAATATCTTTCTTTTCTGAAAGAGAAACTGGATGTGGATTTGAAAGGATTAAAAATTATACTGGACTGTGCTAATGGTGCAGCCTCCCATCTAGCACCGCGCCTTTTTACTGATCTAGGAGCAGTGGTTACAGTTCTGCACGGCGAGCCCAACGGCATCAATATCAATGATCAGTGCGGCTCTACCCATCCGGATGGACTGCAGCAAGAGGTAAAATCTCAGGGGGCAGATTTAGGGCTTGCCTTTGATGGCGACGCGGATAGGTTGATTGCTGTTGATGAGCAGGGAAATATTGTGGATGGCGACCAGATAATGGTGATCTGTGGCCTTCACCGCAAGCAAAAGGGCATGCTGGAAGGGAACAAGGTCACTGTTACAGTGATGAGCAACCTGGGGCTCAAAGAGGCATTTGAGCAGGCTGGTATTACAGTACAGGAAACCAAAGTAGGGGACCGCTATATTATGGAGGAGATGCGCAGAAGTGGTGGAGTGCTCGGTGGAGAACAATCTGGCCATATCATCTTCCTGGATCGCTCAACAACAGGTGATGGACTGGTTACAGCATTGGAACTTCTGCGGGTTGTTCAGGAGACAGGACAGCCGCTTTCCCGTTTAAGTGCACAGATGAGACGCTTTCCCCAGCTTTTGGTCAATGTGAGGGTGGAAAATAAAGAGGCTTTAGAAACCAGTCAGGATGTTAAAGATGCTATCCGCTGTGCCGAAGAACAGCTTAATGGCCAGGGAAGGATTTTAGTGCGCCCTTCAGGAACCGAGCCCCTGGTAAGGGTTATGGGAGAGGCATTGGATGAACACAAGCTCAAGAAAGTGGTGGATCAACTAGTTGAAGTTGTTGCAGAAAAGCTTGGTAGTGGACTGGTGAAGAGTTAAACTGTTATGTTAAGTCAGTAGTACTTCTGATTACTGATTAGCGGTATTTTGTTTAGGTTTGAGAGACTACAAATATTTCAGTGCTTCCTGCGCAAAAACGAGAGAATTACCAGCGCCTGGACCAGCTTTTTTACAGCTGGTTGACGAGGGAGGGGTTAATCGAAGTTTTCGGCGGATGCCCCTCGGTGTACCACCACCGTAAGGATGTCCTCAAAAGCGGAGAGCAATTTCCGTCACAAAAGGCATCTAGTGGGGAAACCGCGTAGGAGGCAAAAGGAGGAGAACCAAGGTTGAGTGGTATAGTTGGATATCTTGGGAAGAGGGACGCGGTTTCAGTGTTATTTGAAGGTTTAAAAACTCTGGAATATCACGGCTATGATTCTGTTGGAGTGGCTTTTTTGAATGATGCGACACTGCGGGTGTATAAAAAAGCAGATAAGATTGCGGCTTTGGAGAAGGTGCTGCAAGCCTTTGACTACCGTTCGCAGATTGGTATTGGGCACATCCGTTTGGCTACCCACGGCTCACCTGTTGACGCTAACGCGCACCCTCATTGTGACTGCACAGGTAAATTTGCGGTGGTACACAATGGAATCATCGAAAATTCCCATGCTCTGCGGAATCAGCTGAAAGAAAAAGGACACCGATTTACATCTGATACAGATACAGAAGTGATCGCACACTTGGTAGAGGAATTCTATCAGGGCGATCTGATTTCTGCGCTGCGCCAAGCATTAGAGCAAGTGCGCGGGTCTTATGCTCTTTTGCTCCTGAGCGAACACCAACCGGATAAACTGGTGGCCGCGCGCAAAAACAACCCTCTTATTGTAGGGCTTGGTGAAGGGGAATATTTCCTGGCATCTGATCTGCCAGCATTGATTCCCTTTACTAGAGATGTCTGCTTTATTGATGAGGGTGAATTGGTGGAGATTACCCCGGACAGCGTCCGGGTTATGGACTGGGAAGGCAATCCGGTAAAAAAAGAAACCTTTCACGTTGATTGGGATATTAGTACTGCAGAACGCGGGGGCTACCCCCACTTTATGCTTAAAGAGATTCACGAACAGCCCCAGACACTGAAGAACACCCTGAGAAGCAGGATTACACCCTCTGGAGATGACATCGTTTTCGATGATATTAAACTGACTCCAGAGGAGATTCGGAGTTTCTCAAAAATTGTGATTACAGCCTGTGGCACATCCTACCATGCGGGATTAGTTGGTAAGCACCTGCTGGAAAAGTGGGTGCGAATTCCAGTGGAGGTAGATCTTGCTTCAGAATTCAGGTACCGGGATCCCCTGCTGGATCCCAGCAATTTGGTTATTGCGATCAGCCAATCCGGTGAAACCTCAGATACCCTTGCTGCCCTGAAAGAGGCCAGGGAGAAGGGATGCCGAATTTTAGCGATAACCAATGTGGTGGACAGCACCATCACCAGGGAATCGGATGAAGTAATTTATACATGGGCGGGTCAGGAAATCTCCATTGCCTCCACTAAGGCTTATACAGCTCAGGTGCTGGCCATCTACCTGCTGGGGCTGCTTTTTGCCAGGGAGAGGGGAACAATGGACAATAAGGAGATTAGGGATAAAATATCTGTCCTGCGGCAGGTTCCCCACCGCATCGAAGAAATACTGGAACAAGAGAAGGATATTCAGGAGATCGCTGACCATTATCATACCTGTGATAACTTTTTCTACCTGGGGCGTGGCCTTGATTGGGCGGTTGCACTGGAGGGTGCCCTCAAGTTGAAAGAGACTTCCTATGTGCATGCTGAGGCCTATGCAGCAGGGGAACTGAAACACGGCCCTCTTGCTTTGATCACAGAAGGAGTGCCGGTTGTCGCCCTGGCTACACAGGAAGAACTCCTAGAGAAGATGGTGAGTAATGTAAGAGGAGTCAAAGCAAGGGGTGGTTCAGCCATCGGGATTACCCTGGGACAGAGCGACCTGGTTGACGAAACCTGTGACCACGTCTTACATCTTCCCAAAGCACCATCATTTGTGAGCCCACTGCTGTCAGTGGTTGCTCTGCAGCTTTTTGCTTACTACATGTCAGTTGCAAGGGGCTGTGATGTTGATAAGCCTAGGAATTTGACGAAGAGTGTGACTGTGGAGTAGAGAAGAAGTATAGGGGATAAGGAATACCATACAACTGAAATAAACCTCATAACTGAAATAAACTCCAATTCGTTCCATTTCATAATAATAAACTACGCTCTATAAAAAGTTTGTACTAAAACCAACCTCGCAGTAGATGAAGGATAGTTTCCGAATTGCTGCGGGGTTTTTATTTTTCAGATGTGAGGTTAAGGTAGCAACAAATGCACTACAATCTCTATGCTGTATTGGTTTATTTGACCCAGACCATCACCGGAACCGTCCCCCTGATTGGTCTGTGGATAGAAAATAACGTCTATAAGTGATAATATAGAAAATAATAGTATACAAGGGAGGAATTTTGATGAAGGAAGTTCTTAAGTTTCTAACAGACAACGAGGTTTTTTATTTTGCCACTGTCGAAGGAGACAAGCCCAGAGTTCGTCCTTTTGGTTTCGTTATGGAGTACGAAGGCAAGCTCTGGTTCTGTACAAGCAATCAAAAGAATGTATACAAGCAGCTGCAAGCAAATCCTTATTTTGAAATAACTACAGCTTCACCTGATGGGAAATGGATACGCCTCAGGGGGAAGGCTGTATTTAATTCTACTCCTGCAGCAAAAGCAAAGGCGCTGGAGGTAAGCCCTGAACTGACAAATATGTATTCAGTAGATGACGATATTTTTGAGGTGTTTTATGTTGAAGATGGTGAGGCTACTTTCTGCTCACTGTCTGGTGAGTCTAGAACAGTTAAGCTGTAGTGTCAAAAAGAATTATTAGTTTAAATACTTTAATAGAACAACTGAAAGGGGTTTAAGGGAATGGAGACATTAAAAGCGATAGCCATGAGAAAATCCACAAGAGCCTATAAGGCTGAACAGATCACTGATGAAGAATTGGATACTATTATAGGGGCAGGATGTGCTGCACCTGTAGGTATGGGTGCCTATGACACTATTCACCTGACAGTTTTGCAAAATCAAGATTTGATGGATCAAATTTCTGAGGCTGCTGCCAAGGCTGCTGGAAAGTCTGATCTAAAACCGTTTTATGGTGCTCCTACAGTTGTAATTGTATCAAGCAAAAAAAACAACCAAGTTCCTAATATTGAGTATGCGAATGCCGCCTGCATTATAGAGAATATGCTGCTTGCTGCTACTGACCTTGGTTTGGGCAGTGTATTTCTTTGGGGATTCATTAATGCACTGAATGCCTCTCCTGACATTTTAGAAAAACTTGATATCCCAGAGGGTTTCACACCTGTTTCAGGAGCTGCTTTTGGGTATCCGGTAGAACCTCTTAGTGAGGTAAAAGAATTGAAGAAAACAATTTCTATGAATATAGTGAAGTAGACTCCTTTTTCCTTTTCTACTTTTCCAGCTGGAAAAGGGATGGTGGGGATGGTTATCCGAAATAACTTGTTCATGCAGGGCAATCAAAAAAAGGGTTGAGATGTTTTTCTCAACCCTTGATTTTATTATCGACTGTGATGATCAGTCTGCCAAAATTAATTTTTCTAATAATAAAGGTTCTAGGTATTGGCCATCTTTATAAGCCCTCATATTTCCCCCTGAGATTTCATCGATCAAAGCAATTTCTTTCTCTTCGCCTATTCTGCCGAATTCGAACTTGATATCATACAGTTCTATACCCTTTTTAGCCAATTCTTCTTTTATTATATTGGCGGTTTTTTTTGTCAGGTCTTTTATTACTTTGTATTCTTCAGGAGAGAGGATTCCCAGCATAACCAGGGCATCCTCAGTAATGGGGGGATCCTGACGGGAGTCATCTTTTAATGTGAATTCCACAAAAGCGTCTAATGGCTGCCCTTCTTTAGCATACATGCCATAACGGCGCAAAAAACTCCCCACAGCTCTATAGCGGCAGATGACTTCCAGGCCATTGCCAAAAAGTTCAGCTGGTTTTACAGTCATGGTCGCTTTTTCTATATCGGCATCTAGATAATGATTAGGTATCCCTTTATCTCTTAATAGTTCGAAAAAGTACTTTGACAATCTGAGCCCTGCCCTGCCTGCTCCCTCGATGGTCAAACCAACTGTATTTGCCCCTGGATCGAAGACACCGTTTTCTCCTGTTACATCATCCTTAAATTTAAGCAGGTAATTTCCATTATCTAAAGCGTAGACATCCTTTGTTTTACCTTTGTAAATCAGCTTCATTGATTTTTCCCCTTCGAAAATGATTTTTATAACAGATGTTTAGTATTATTTTACCACAACCGCGAGGGATATCCCAAAATTATGTCTTTTTGTAGCTACAAACAATTACTGAACTGGGGCTGCTTATTGAAAGCTTGATCTGTATCTCAAGCTGCCCGAAAGCTTTATGGAGAGTAGAAGGTTTCTGGGAAGAAGATGTTCTGAAAATAGCCTTTAACTGTAGTGATGCCCAGGGCTATGCCTAAACTAGGCTAGAATAAAAAAACCAACAAAACAAGGTAATTTTAATGTGCTGTTGAAATATTTACTAGTCCCACTTAATCGATATTCAGTTTCTGACAATGGACATATGGCTGGTAAAGCGCATTACTATTGAGGAATATGACTGTGTTATGGAGTATGGTATCATTGATAGGGTGATGTAGGTATTTCCAACTAAGGGCATTATTATAAATGTATTTTCTAATAAAGAGGGGTGTAGCTGATGCTGCAAAAGGTTTACGAAAGTGCCTTGCCACGCCTGCAAGGGAAAAAGGTTAGGGATGTGTGTATCGGAATCGAGCTGTTAGCAGTCCAGCTTGATGGTGGGGAGATCGGAGTTGCTTATGTTCTTAAAAATGAGATAAGCTGCGGTTGTGCCTCACTGCCGGAGGGTGGATTTGAAGGCATGGATGCACAGGAGGCGGCATCCTTGATGCTGAAGGAAAAGAACCCCCTGAACGCGGCTTTGGGTATTGCAGTTTGTAATGCTGCTGCTGATTATGATGCTCTTTCTTCCAAAGTAGCGGATGCTTCCGATGCATTTGCTGCGCGGCCGGATGATGTTGTGGGCATGGTCGGTAATATCAGGCCTGTGGCTAAGCAGCTGGAACCCAAGGTAAAGAGGCTGATTATATTCGACAGGGCAGACTCTCAAGGTGTTTACCCGGAAGAACAGCAGGAGGAGCTCTTACCCCAGTGTGACCTGGTCATAATCACCAGCTCATCTCTTCTCAATGATACATTTTCCAGGGTCATCTCTTATTGCCATCAGGCAAGGGAAATTGTTCTTACAGGGGCAACCACCCCTCTGTATCCTGAAGCCTTTGCGGGGACAGGTGTTACTGTCCTGGCCGGCACTCGTTGGTTTCCCCAGTATAAGGAGGAGATCTTTAACGGGATCAGCCAGGGAGGATGCCTGAGACAGATTATGCAGTATGGAGAAAAGTTAACTGTAAGGCTATAAGAGCGTAAATATATAATGATGTATATAGTGGGTCAACTGTCCAGCTGTGGCAGTAATTTCTACCTGTAACCTATATCTACTTATTGCATGTATCTGCTAATATTAAAGCAAATGAATCCAATTACGCCTGCCGTAAAGAATTCTAACAACAGTGACAGCTTTATCCTTTTCCGAAACGATATAAAAGATTATATAGTTGTGCACTATTAATTTTCTAATACCCTGAGCAGCAAGATCTTTATCAGCAACCAAAGCATGACGCAGCGGAAACTTGGCCAAGTTTTTAACAGAGGCTCTAATTTTATCTGTTAGCTTTTTTGCAATGGATGGCTCTCTCAGATCATCAGCAATGTATGAGTAAATGTTTTTTAAATCTTGCGCTGCTTTCTGGGTCATAAGGACCTGATGGCTTTCCATTATTTGAGTCTGTCCTTAATTTGGTCAAATGCATCATCTACAGGAATAACTCTGTTGTTTTCTAAATCATTAATTCCTTCATTAAGTAATTTTTTAAGTTCAGATTTCCCTACAAGTCTTTCATAAGTCTCAATGCTCATGACCACTAAATCGCCTTTGCCGTTTTTTGTTATATACACCGGCTCAGAATATTTGCGACAGAACTTTGAGATCTCATTGTATTTATTTCTTAAATCTGAGCTTGGTCTAATAGTTGGCATTTTTAAACACCTCCGATTGTAGTATATGCATATTCTATCAATATATTGATATGCAGTCAATCCTGCAGAAACAGCCAAGGGGATCATCCCCTTGGCTGTTGAATTCGAGGCTTTCCTTGGTGGCTATCATTACAGCCTGCTATAAAGTCCAATCGAAGGGTTGGGTTTTTCTATATAAAAAGGAAGCAGGAAAGTGCGGTGCCTGTATAAAATACCTGAAATAGTGGGCAGATATTGAAAAGAGATCGTCTGGAGATTAAGATGAAAAAAATTCTAATCATCGAAGACAACAAAAAAATAAGGGATGAGCTTTCCACATTTCTCACGAAAAACGGATATCTCTGCGAGGCACCAGATGATTTTGAGGAGATTATTGATGTGGTATTATCAACAAAACCGCATCTTGTGCTGCTGGATATCAATTTGCCTGTCTATGACGGCTACTATGTCTGCCGTGAACTGCGCAAGAAGTCAGATGTGCCGGTCATTGTTGTTACCAGCAGAGACAGTGAAATCGATGAACTGACTGCCATGAACCTTGGTGCAGATGATTTTGTAACCAAGCCATATAATACGCAGATACTTCTTGCCCGTATTTCATCTGTGTTGAAAAGGGCTTACAGAGAAGGTGTTAGCGACAGGCTTGATTGTGGACGCTTTGTAATAAACCTATCCAAAAGTGTCTTAGAATACAATGGAAGAGATATTGAGCTCACTAAGAATGAGCTCAGAATAATGTCCTGCCTTTTTGAGCATAAGGGGTCCATTGTCAGCCGTGACCAGTTGATGACCCGGCTGTGGGACAGCGATGTTTTTGTGGATGACAATACCCTGACGGTCAATATCAACAGGCTGCGCAAGAAGCTTGAGGAATATGGGTTGGTGAATGTGATCGAGACAAAGCGCGGGCAGGGGTATCTGTTGCGGTGAAGCTGCCTGAATTTACTGGGTAGAGTGCAGGGTAAGAAAAGGTTATGCTAGAGGATGGCATTGTTGGTAGAGTTTAAAGAAACACAGGCAATTGCAGCCACCCATCTGGACAGTGATATGTTTGAGGATGCGAACAGGAGTATATGTTAAGAATGAAACCATTACAGTTTATAAAGGATAAACTAGTTTACATAATATCGCATCTGACCGTAATGGCCTTGACGATATTGATTTTTTCATCATTCGTTCCCAAAGGGGGAAGCACCCTTGCGGTGATTATTGGTATCCTTTATTTTGTCGGGGCTTCTGTACCTCTTATCTTTGAGTACCAGCAGAAAAAGGACTTTTATAATAATCTGCTGGCCAATTTCGACAGTTTGGACCGAAAAAACCTGATAGCTGAGATGATAGAACCGTCGTCTTTTAATGAGGGCAGGATATTATATGATCTGCTGAAAGGCTCCAACAAGGCCTATCTTGAGGAGATCAACCACTACAAAACTATGCAGGACGAATATCGGGAATATATCGAGCTGTGGGTGCATGAGGTGAAAACCCCTATTGCTTCCTCAAAGCTCATCGCACAGAATAATAAAAGCCATGTAACCGACAGCATTTTAGAGGAGCTTGATAAAATAGAAGGTTTTGTGGAACAGGCTCTCTTTTATTCCAGAAGTAATACAGTGGAAAAGGATTATCTTGTAAAAGAGATCAATTTGCAGGATTTGTGCTATGCTGTTTTAAGAAAAAATTCAAAGCTGTTTATCCAGAATCAAGTTGCCGTGGACACTGATAATTTAAATTACACGGTTTTCTGTGATGCCAAATGGCTTGAATTTATTTTGGATCAGCTTGTGATAAACGCTATAAAGTACAGAAAAAAAGAAGATGCTAAAATTAAATTGTCTGCAGTACAACAGGAAAACAGCATTATCCTTTCTGTAGAGGATAATGGTATCGGCATCGCTGAAAATGAGCTGCCGCGCATATTTGACAAGGGTTTTGTTGGCTTAAACGGACGTAAAACTGAAAAATCCACCGGCATGGGTCTCTATATCTGCAAAAAGCTCTGTGATAAATTGGGGCTTTCCATTTATGCCACTTCGTCTCCTGGTTGTGGGACAACCGTCAGCATCATTTTCCCCAAAGGTTCAATGACAGATCATGTAAGATGATAAGAAACCAGATTATCCCAGGTGCCTGTCACCTTACAGAATTGTAAGGTTGCTGTAAGATTAAGTTATGGTAGATATGTCTTTGCTCATCTAAAATAAGAGCCATCAAAGGGATGGAGGTATTTAGATGGGAGAAATTCTTTGCGTTCAAAATGTGGAAAAATACTATGGAACCAAAGGAAACCTGACTAAGGCGCTTGATAATGTTAGCTTTTCTGTAAATGAGGGGGAGTTTGTCGGTATCATGGGGGCTTCGGGCAGTGGTAAAACCACTCTTTTAAACTGCATCTCCACCATTGATACTGTAACTAGTGGACATGTTTATATTAGAGGCAAGGATGTAACTGAAATGAAAAGCCGTTCTCTTGCTCGCTTTCGCCGTGAGGAGCTTGGTTTTTTATTTCAGGAATATAACCTCCTGGATATCTTAACTGGCTTTGAAAATATTGTTCTGGCTCTTACCATATCTGGTATCAATCACAAAGAAGCTGAGGCCGGGGTAAACGAGGTAGCAAAAAGGCTGGGAATTAAAGGTGTGCTTACTAAATACCCTTATGAAATGTCTGGTGGAGAACAGCAGAGAGTTGCAGCTGCTCGTGCTATTATTACCAATCCTGCTCTTGTGCTTGCAGATGAGCCTACTGGTTCTCTTGATTCCAAATCGGCGCGTATGCTCCTGGAAAACCTGGAAAGCCTTAACCGGGAGCTGAACACAACCATACTTATGGTAACCCATGATGCCTTTACAGCCAGCTACTGTAAAAGGATCTTGTTTATCAAAGACGGAAAGATCTTTAATGAAATTATCAGGGGAAAAGACACAAGAAAAGAGTTCTTTGGCAAGATCATAAATGTTGTCACCCTCTTAGGAGGTGACACAGGCAATGTACTTTAAGCTTTCACTTAATAATGTCCGTAAAAGCTTTAAAGACTATACGCTCTATTTTCTTACACTGGCCTTTGGGGTTTGTATTTTTTATGTTTTCAACTCCATAGAAACCCAGCAGGTGATGATGGAAATTTCCTCATCAACAGCAGAGATGATGAAAACACTGACTAAAATGACCAGCATTGTGTCGGTATTTGTATCAGTTGTGCTTGGCTTCTTGATAGTTTATGCCAACAACTTTCTGATTAGGCGCCGCAAGAAAGAGTTTGGCATCTATATGACACTGGGTATGGACAAAAGTAAGGTGTCCAGGATACTGATTACCGAAACTTTTATCATAGGCATACTCTCGCTGGTGGTGGGGCTTGTTGTCGGCGTATTCCTGTCACAATGGCTGTCGGTTCTAACAGCCAAGCTCTTTGAGGTGGATATGACTGGGTACAGGTTCGTGTTTTCTTCAGAGGCATTTGTGAAGACGATCATCTACTTTGGTCTGATCTTTGTGGTTGTGATGGTGATCAGTGCCATTGCCATTTCTAAATTTAAGCTGATCGATCTGATCAACGCTGCCAGGAAAAATGAAGAGCCCAAATTGAAAAACCCGGTATTGTCGGTGGTGCTGTTTATTGTATCGCTCGTTTGCCTCGGTACAGCCTATTTCCTTGTGCTGAAAAACGGTATTTATGTGTTTGATAACAAACTGCTGTTCGAAGTGATCATTGGTGCTGTAGGAACATTTTTATTCTTTGCTTCACTTTCCGGCTTTTTATTGGGGCTGATTCAGTCGAACAAAAAGCTGTATTTTAAAGACCTTAATATGTTTATTCTCAGGCAGATAAACAGCAGGATCAACACCACACATATCTCCATATCTCTGATCTGCCTCATGCTTTTTTGCACAATAGGTATTTTGTCCACAGGTATGGGGATGAATCAAGGAATCGAATCAATTCTCAAACAAAGCCCGATGCCCTTTGATGTAAGTTTATATACTGACAACAGTGTTAGTATTTCTGAACAGTTTGCCAAAGACGGCTTCGAGCTGAGTAAGTATACTGATCAATATGTTGAGTTTTCATTTTACTCTAAAGAAGACCTACAGAATATGGTTGTTTTAGAAAAGGTAAGAGAAGATTTGCCTGAAAATATAAAGTCCTTTTATATGGACTGCCAGCTTTTTATGGTGCGGGTTTCAGATTACAATGAGAACATGAGGCTGCAGGGAAAGCCGGAGATTGAGCTGGGAGCTGGACAGGTGGCGCTTTATTCAACTGAGGCGGTGAACAGCGAAGATTTACGCTTAGCTCTGGAAAATTTTATCACCAGCAGGTTTACTGTAAGTATCTCTAGTCATGAATATCAGGTGTATTCTAAGCTTTTGACCGACAGCTTGGAAATCAATTCAAATATAACTTCAGGTGGGACCACTCTGGCATTGGTTGTTCCTGATCAAATGACAGAGGACTTGGGCTGCAAGGTATCCAGAACGCTGCTCTGCTTTAACTGCAAGGACGACAGTTCTGCCATGCAATCCAAGTTTGTTGAGGATTTTAATGCCTTCTATGAAGGTCATGAGAATGAGGTACGGGTATTTGTTTTTACAAAACAGATTGTCAAGGATATTACTGCAGGCATCAAGGCTGTGATATCTTTCCTGGCTATCTATATAGGCATCATCTTTTTGATAACAAGTGCCGCGGTTCTTGCGCTCCAGCAGCTTTCTGAAGCAGCTGATAACAGGCAGAGATATGCAGTACTCAAAAAAATTGGTGCCGATGATCAGTTGCTCAACTGCACACTTTTTAAGCAGATTGCCATTTACTTTATACTGCCCCTTGCGCTCGCTTGTGTTCACTCAGTTGTGGGAATCAAGGTTGTAAATGATGCGATGAGTGCATTAGGTAAGTTGAATGTTACCTCCAATATTATTGTGACAGCGGTACTCATTTTGCTTGTATACGGCGCCTACTTCCTGGCAACCTATTTCGAAAGCAAAAACATTTTACTGAAAAATGAAAGATAATTGTGGGGGGTGACAGGGGATGGTTCTGACAGCTTTATCTTTTTAAGCACTGCCGGTACCGTTACTGTCACCGCTCAGTATTATTCATAAGCCTGTCGATAACTTTTAACCAAAAAATAAATAAGCGGTGGTTATTTTTGTTTCAATTTAGCGAGGGCATCTGCCAGAGCAGTGTTGATCGGTTTATCTTCCGCTTTTTTCTGTTTCTTCATATAGTTTGCTACCTCCCGCTTGGAAACACTGCTTTTTCTGTTTTCCATTCTCTTATTAAAAGCAGAGAGCTTCTCTCTGTAACCACATTTGCATGTAAAGATTTGCCCTTCTCCCTCACCGTATAGCTCCATTCTTTTATGGCATTCAGGACATCTGGCATTGGTCCTTTTGGATATCTCTATTCTGTGCCGGCACTCTCTATCCTGGCAGATAAGCATTCTCCCCCTCTTGCCGTTGACCTCGAGCATATATTTTCCACACTCAGGGCATCTGTTTCCGGTCAGATTGTCATGTTTGAAAGTTTTTTCGCTGTTTTTGATTTCATTGACAACTGTTTTGGTGTACAGCTTCATTTCATCAATAAAAGCATCTTTTTTCAGAGAGCCCTTAGCAATGGAACTCAGTTTCTGTTCCCACTCTGCTGTAAGTGCCGGAGATTTGAGGTCCTCAGGCACTAGATCAAGGAGCTGTCTGCCTTTGGCTGTCAGGAAAATATCCTGCCCCTTCTTTTCAATCAGGAAGGTGTTGAACAGCTTGTCGATAATATCAGCCCTGGTGGCGACGGTCCCTAGCCCCCCGGCTTCACCGATTGTTTTAATCAGGTTTTTGTTTTCACCTGCCATATACCTTGCGGGGTTTTCCATGGCTGACAGCAGGGTTCCTTCATTAAACGGTTTCGGTGGTTTGGTTTCTCCAGTGGTTTGGGAAACAGAGGTGACCTTCAGAATATCACCTTTATTCAGCGAGGGAAGTTTTTGCTCTCCAATATCATCGTCTTCTTCCTCTTGATCATCGATTTGATTGTCATAGACTTCTTTCCAGCCCTGGTTGAGCACAATTTTACCCTTAGCGGTAAACAGCTCATTTCCTATTTTAGCTTTTATTGTTGTTTGTTCGTATTCGAAGGGGGGATAGAAGACAGCAAAAAATCGTTTTACAACCAGGTCATATATATTTCGTTCTTTTTCACTCAATGAGCCGAAAAATTTCTGTTCTGTGGGTATGATGGCATGATGGTCGGAAACCTTACTGTTATCAACGAAGGATTTGTTCGCTTTGATCGGCTTTTTCAAAACCTGAACAGCCATCTTTGAATATTGTCCAACTCCACAGGCCTTAATTCTATCCTTCAAGGTGTCCACTATATCTGTAGAAATATATCTGGAATCTGTCCGAGGATAGGTTAACAGCTTATGCCTTTCGTAAAGGTTTTGCATGATGGAAAGGGTTTCCTTTGCTGAATAGCCGAAAAGCTTATGGGCATCTCGCTGCAGTTCAGTAAGATCATATAATCGGGGAGGATAGTTTTTCTTATAGGACTTATTTATTTCTATAACTTCAGCATCCTTCTTCTGGATTGACCTCAGTATTTGATCACACTTATCCTTGTCAAAGATTCTGGTGTTTTGATTTCGCCGGTCTTGCCAGGTTAGCTTTAAGCCATTTGCTGAGGCAGTAATGCCATAATAAGTTCTCGGCTTGAAGTTTTGGATTTCCTCTTCCCTTTGAGCGATGATGGCCAGTGTGGGGGTTTGAACCCTTCCACAGGAAAGCTGGGCATTATATTTGCAAG
>JBASML010000247.1:0-2683 GCA_049656845.1 Syntrophaceticus sp. | reverse complement strand
CTCCATAAGGGTGTTAAAGTCTATTTCTTCTTTTAAGACCACAGAGCTCATAAAAATTCCTTTCCTGCCATATTTACCCGATCCAATGGCTTTTTATATATTTAGATCGGTTAGGAAGTTTGTAATCAACTCAACTTATAATATGTTTTCCTTGGATGTATAAAGATATCCACCCCTTTTCCAGATATCGGCCTATCCCGCAAAACAGACAGCATGAGTTGAACAGGAGTCAGGAGTTATCACGGGCGCTTTCGAAAGCCGTCAGGATGATCGTCCTTTATTCAAATCTTCCGGCACATATATACTCCTGCCCAGGTAGCGGTCATAATTAGTCCAGCATTCAGTTCCCCGGTGTGATTTGACCAGTTGGCTCACTTGGTTGATGCGGGCCGACATAAGGTCGGCATAATGGAGCGCCATGGCTTCCACTGTGTGGGGTTCTTCCACCGCTCCCCATTCTTTATGCCCGTGGTGGGATAAAATCATGTGCAGCAACTGCTTGGCCAGCTTTTCCGGAAAATTATTCACCACAGCAATTTGCTGGCGCAGGAAGTCATACCCTAAAATGACGTGGCCGCCAAGAAGGCGCCCATCTTCTGTATGGCTAAAAGAAAGGCATTCCTGATCATACTCCCAGATCTTCCCGATATCATGCAGTGCAGCACCTGCAACCAGCAGGTCTCTATTCATGGCCTCGCCTTGAATCTCACAGATTTTGGAACAGTAAGCAACCACTTCTAAGGTGTGCTCCAATAGCCCTCCACCGTAGGCGTGATGGATTGTACGGGCGGCTGTTGCGCGGCCGAAGTCGACCAAGAAGTCGGTGTCAAAAATTGTCTCCAAAAGAGATTTCAGCGGGGGTGTTGTTATGCTGTCCATCTGCAGCTGGAATTCCTCAAGCATCTTGGGGATATCCTTATCAGTGCAGGGGCGAAAGTCGTTCAGCTCCACATGCTCTTTATCCACCTTTGTGCAGGTATCCAGATTTAGCTGGAGCCCGTTGAATTCAGTTACAATACCCTGAACGATTACCACATCTCCCAAGGCCAGGGTCCGATAAAGGTCCTCTGCCATAGTGGAGTCCCACACACGTCCCTCCACAGTGCCGGTTTTGTCCCCTAGCCGCACCTTCAAAAATTTAGCCCCACTCTTGGTTTTTCCGATATTCAAATTAAAAATTACAAAATAAGTGGCGACCTCCAGTCCAGGCCGCAGAGTTTTCACCCACTGCGATTTCACAAACCATCCCCCTTAAAAAGTATTTGCATTCATTATACCAAAGTGAGTCCAGATGTGTTGAAAGAGATGAGAGAAGAACATAAATCACGGAAACCGTTCTCGTGATCCCGCCATAAATCCGATGCGAGATTTTTCCGAGAACTGTTTCCGTGATCCTTCTGATCTTTCTTCCGATTCCAATCCTGCAGCAGCTACCACAGCTTATTCCAGAGTTATTTGTTTATATCCGCCGAACTTTTCGGCCATTTCCTGGTAAAGCGGTTTCCCAAGCAGAAATTCATATATTTCATCTGCCTTGGCGGCGGGATCTATATCCTCAAATGCCTCAGGATATAGGATTTTGCCCACATAGTAGATATCCGCTATAGCTGTTTCCACATTGTTGTAATATGAAACATAGGGAAGCTGAGTGTAAACCTTTCCATTCTTGACGGCTGACAGTGAGTTATAAAAATCTTTATTCTTTTTATAATCATCCTTAACAATGCTCAGTCCGTTGGCATCAATACTCAGGATATCCGGGTCCCATTCGATCAGCTTTTCTTTGTCAAGCATGATGGAACCCTGTTTGCCCAATTCGTCGGCAACATTCTTGGCACCGATGGCAGTTAAAAGAGGCGATTGTCCGGCAGTGCTTTCAATACCGTGCATGCCCTTGTAGCTTAGGCCTCCCACATAGATTGTCGGCTTTTCCTCTTCAGGGATGTCCTTGGTGAGGTCCGCAAGTTCCTTTTTGCTGTCTTCCATGAAGCTGACAACCTCTTCTGCTCGGTCACCCTTGTCGATAACTTTCCCAATAAGACGGATTGCTTCATAGGTGTTGGGATCAAATACTGCATTTGCACCGCAGTTGACAATCACAACAGGCACACCAATCTTGCTTTCCAGTTTCTCTAAGCTGGCTTTGTCCATAATATCCCCGGCGATGATCACATCAGGTTCCACCTGCATGATCAGTTCGGGATCCGGGTCAGCCGGATGTCCCTCACCAACAATAGGCAGGTCCTTCAAGGAAGGGTTTGCCATGATATAGGGTCTTCCGGTAGCGGGATCCTGCTGTCCTTTTTCAACACCAACCAGTTTGTCAGTTCCGGCAACATAGGTATACAATCGTAAGGCGGAGCCGATGGCGACAACCTTATCTACATCACCTTCTAATTTAATATCTCTGCCTTCCATGTCTTTAAATTCAATTACATCACCACCCGTGGCCCCTTTTGTGTCTGAGGAGTCGGAGCATCCTGCAAACAGTGAACAGATAAGCATAACCGCTAAAATACACGAAACAACCTTTTTAGTATTCATTTTTCTCTCCTTTAATGATGTTTCAGCAACACCTGCAGGAGGACTGGCTAATCAATATATTTCAGGCTCGGGTCTGTATGATTAGCACCACAGAACTGAAACAGATAGACAAGCTAATCAGCATATTTTAGCCGCCAAG
>JBASML010000246.1:0-1703 GCA_049656845.1 Syntrophaceticus sp. | reverse complement strand
CTGCTACTCCTTGTCTTTGCCCTCCAGATAAGAGGCCTACCGGAGTATTTAAGGAAGGGATACTGACTTGCAAGCTATCTAGAACTCGACGGGCCTCCTTTTCCATTTTGTTCCGATCGATAAGTATGCCAGCCTTTACTATTTCACGACCCAGAAATATGTTACTGACTACGTCTCGGCAGTCAACTAAGGCGAGGTCCTGGTATACTGCGGATATGCCTAGCTGGATGGCTTTGGTCGGCGACAAGGAATGATAGGATTGTTCTCCCACTTGTATGTATCCAGAATCTGGCTTAACCACCCCGGATAGCGTTTTGATAAGGGTGCTTTTTCCAGCACCGTTATCGCCAACAATGGCTAATATTTCGCCTGCGTAAATATCCAAGCTGACATCGAGCAGGGCAGTTATGTTTCCATATAATTTGCTCAGGTGCGAAACCCTTACCACGGGATTACATGTTTTAGTAGCCATAATTCACTCTTTCCAATATAATCTAAGAAATGAATGATAACAATAAGTTATGCATTGCATATCTTTATCTAATGTGATAATTTTAGCTTAAAGGGATGTTTTCGTCAATACCCATCACTTCATACTCTATTTTGTGGTATTGATTGACATCATTTTTTGTATATAGGAGAGGATATTATGTCAGTGCAGAATTCTACAAGTTTTATCGTTGAAACAGCTTTGTTGGGTCAAGGGCTGGTTTCTGTCAGCAGTAACCAGATAAAAGAGCTATGGCCAGATGATGCGCTCGTATCCTGGCTGCAAAGAGGACGCATTGTCTTAGGATCAATGGTGGGATTTCTTCATTATAAAGATCAAACCGAATCCTGGCAAAGACTAGACGGCTTGACCCTATATGAAGGCATAAAAGAAGGGGTTAACGGGTTTCTCACCGCCTCAGCTACCATGGCAGTTGCCCGAGATTTAGGATACCCTATAGTTGTAAGCGCAGGCATAGGGGGAATTGGAGATATTATTGAGGAACGTCTTTGCTACGACCTTCCTGCCTTGGCGAAAACCAAAATAACTCTGGTGGCGACCTCGCCCAAAGATATGCTGGATATTCCCGGAACTATAGGCTGGCTACATAAAAACGGCGTAAAAACATTTGGTGTCGGTACTGAATATTGTGATGGTTACGTATTTGTGGGCCAAAAAACGAAACTTATGCAGGCGCTAAGCCATGATGAGTTAGGCTTAATAGTTGGGGGGCATAATCTTATTTTGAATCCGATTCCCCATGAAAAAAGGCTCCAAAATTCCGACTATTTACGCGAAGCAATTAAGGCCGGCAAGCTTGAGGAACAAAATGGTGGGCATTACCATCCCGCTGCTAATCGACGTCTGGATGAACTAAGCCAAGGACGGTCTTCGATAATCCAATTACAGTCACTTATTGCCAATATCGATGTTGCACGAAACATCAAAGTGTGTCCAAATTAATGACTGATTAGGAAATTTTGAACGGAGAATTAATAAATTGATTTCCTAAAAACATCACTTTCCACCTCTTATTCAAAAGATTTTTTGATTACTATTTTTTCCGCGGATTTGCCGTAAAAATGATAACCGGAACCGGCTTCCGCGAGCACATCTAACAAATTATCCGGTTGGGTGACCGCAATTCCCCCCAGTGCTGTTACCCCCCTTTGGAAGAAGGCATCCGGCAGCATACTGGCAGTGGGGCCCACAA
>JBASML010000245.1:0-3986 GCA_049656845.1 Syntrophaceticus sp. | reverse complement strand
CCATCTTCTTCATCAGGGGTCAACAGGCCGCCTTTCAGGGCTGTGACCAGTACCCCGGTACCCAGTGGCTTTGTGAGAACCAACAGGTCACCTTCCCTGGCACCGCTGTTTGTTATAAGCTGATCAGGGTGCACTATACCGGTAACCGCAAGCCCATATTTTGGCTCCTGGTCCTCTACCGAATGCCCCCCCAGCAAAACCGCCCCTGATTCTGCAACCTTGGCACTCCCTCCCTGGAGGATAGCCTTGAGTGTATCTGTTCCCAGTTCACATACCGGGTAAGCCACAAGATTAAGGGCGGTGATCGGAGTCGCCCCCATGGTATAAATATCACTCAGGGCGTTGGCGGCGGCAATTTGCCCAAACTGATAGGGGTCATCCACAACCGGTGTGAAAAAATCAACTGTTTGGACAATGGCCAGATCCGGACGCAGCCGGAAAACCCCTGCATCATCTGGGGCACCACAGCCGACCAGAAGGTCAGGGTGCTCAAACCTCTGTATATCTTTAAGCAGCTCATCCAGGACACCCGGTCCCAGTTTGGCCGCTCACCCAGAAAAACGCGCATGTTGTGTAAGCTTGATCTGTTTCTTCTTGTTCTGCATGATCTCACCTGCCTATAATTTGCCTATAATTGTCCTCATAGATGTTGGCCCAATTATATATTCCAATTATATATTATTGTCCAAACAGTTTTTCTCCTTTCATCTAACGAATTTATAATATTCCAATTTGGAATATTCAGATCAGCATTTCGGGAAACAGATCTCGTGACCTGTTTTCATCAAATCACAGCAAAACACCGGCATATTTCTCACTCTTTTCTAGCCAGGCAGAGAGATAGAACAATCTGGCACCATCACCTTGCCACGGCCATTTTAAGTGTTCAAACACATTCCATACCACACATTCTATACCATTTGGAAGAAGTTCGCCAAAACATAGGAGGCCACATCCCAGCTTTTACTAAAATAGGGCACCAGCACAGAGGATTCCCAATTATTGAGCAGCACTGTGCGGAAACCATCCCCCCAAAAACCAAGGCCGATACTATATAAAAATGGTGTAATCATCCCCACAGCGATCACCAGAAAGAGGGCATTTGTGGCAAGCCCCACCGTCAGCCCCCCTAAGCGGTTGACACCCCCCAGCAGCACTAGATGAGCAAGCCCGGTCAGAATCTTCGCCAGCAGTGCCAAAACCCTCCCCAGGAAAATGGACACCACTGCAAAGACAAGGAAAAAAGCAATCAGTTTAACCAGGCTATCCGCCATCAGCTGTGCGGTGGTCACGCCGGTAATACCGCTCTGCATGGCCTGCACAGGCTCCCATAGAGAAGGTGGGAAACCAGGGAAGGCGGGCCCCGCACCTGGGCCTGGGGTAAGTTGGGGAAAGCTCCCTGTGGGTGCACCACCAGCACAAAAGGGGATGAATATCTTTGAAAAAATGCCTTTCAGGCCCAAACGAACACCCAGGAATTTTGCCACCGGAATATAGTAGAGCCCAGCCAGCCACACCCCCACCAGAAATCCAGCAAAATGACAAACCGTTGAGATCAAGCCGCGGCTGAAACCCCTGTATGCCCCCCAAGCCAACACAAGAAAAAAAATACCATCAACCAAATTCACCTGCATCCCCTCCTAGATCCCCGACTGTGTGGTTCAACAGCCGGTTATGCTGCGAAGACATCTTATCCTAATTATGGTAAATTGTCAACATGGTTATTTTTGATGGTTTTTTGATGGTCATTTTTGCCGCAGTTTAAAAAGCTCAGATAAGGCATTGGACCCCTGGGATATAATAATCCCAGAGACAATATAGTCCACAAAGGGGTATTGGGTTTCCATCCCTAGAATGGTAAAAATGCCTATATTATAAGCAAAACAAAGGGTAACCCCCACAAGCATCGTCACAATTTCTGATGCCTTGCTGCTGACAAACTGCCGGAAAATTGCTGTCAAGGCCTCAACAACCACAGACATAAAGATGAGGGTTTGCAGTGCTTCAACTGGTTCCAAGGGAGTCCCTCCTCACAAAAAAAATTCACATCTCTAATTTGTATGCTGCAGCTGAGCAATTAATTGTAGTTGGTGGGGCTCCATCCATATACTTAAAGCAGTTATTTTTGATATAATTAAAATAGCCTCTACCCCTTGTCCACAATAAAACCGCACCACAAACTAATCAGCACCTCATTTTTTATGCAGCACAGCTGAACCAATTGTAAAACTCATGTTGAACCAAAAGCCACACTGCGAGACAATCACTTTTTATGCTGCACAACTAAACTATAAACCCTGTTGGGGTTGTGAGCCTCTCCAAACTACTGCCTCAGCAGTTGTTACACAGATAAGCCAGAGAAAAGAGAGTTAGGGGATTTTTTAGGTAATAATAACACGGGAAAGGTGGGTCAGAATTGATTTTTGCAAATCGGCAGGATGCAGGACAAAAATTGGCGGCCAAGCTGCTGGATTACCGGGACAAGCAGCCCATTGTTTTGGGGATCCCTCGTGGGGGTGTAATTGTGGCTGCAGAGGTGGCCAAGGAACTCAATGCTCCCCTTGATGTGATCATCCCCCGCAAAATTGGTGCCCCTGGCAATCCAGAACTGGCGGTCGGCGCTGTGGCTCCAGATGGCACCGCTATTTTCGATGAAAGAGCATTGAATATGCTGGGCTTGCAGATAACTGACCTGCAGGAGGAATTGGCACGGCAGGTCTCAGAGATCGAGAGGCGCACCAAATCCTATAGGGGTAATCGGAAACCGCTGTCTCTCCAAGGAAAGACCGTGATCGTTGTGGATGACGGAATCGCCACAGGCATGACAGCAAAAGCAGCCCTGCGGTCAGTACGAAAACAAAAACCCGAAACTCTGGTTTTGGCAGTACCAGTGACCACTATGGAAGCAGCAGTCCAACTACAGAAAGAGATAGATAAGCTGGTGTGCCTGCTGGTACCAGAGGTCTTCTATGCAGTAGGACAGTTTTATAGGGACTTCAGCCAAACCACAGATGAAGAGGTCATAGAAACCTTAGAAAGATGTAAGCCAGTCAGCTAAAAAGCTCACTGACAACAGCACTCCAGCCAACATCTCTATTATGCTTTTGGGGGATGCCTTTGTTCTGTCAGGCCCCTGATACTCTGTTATAAATGGCAGTCAAGGCATCAATATCAATACCCTTAAAAAGGCCGCATGTTGTACCGAGGATAAACCCTTTATGGGAAGCCAGAGCCTTGATCTCAGAGATTAGTTTTTCTGAGTAATCCGGGTTATTTGCCCTTTGTAGGTCTTCAACCTCCAATGTCCCCCATAAACACAGTTCAGGATACTGCTCCTGCAGCCTCAAGGGTTCCATCCCTGCACGGCGTTCAAGGCACTGCAGCCCTTGGAATCCACACTGGATCAGATCTGGGATAATTTCAGAATAATTTCCATCTGAGTGAAAGAAAACAGGCACCTTTCCCGCGGCTGTTTCCACCTGTCTGGCCAGGGCGGGAAAGATAGATTCTCTCAATGTCTTGGGATTTATGAGCAGGCCGTGCTGGTAAGCAATGTCATCAGCAATAATGATCCCATCGACCCCCTGGTCGACCAGCCCTTTGATGAGCTCCTTGTTCAATTGTTCTACTTTTTCGATGAAATCCTGAAAGGAAAGTGGTGAACTCCTGGAAAGCATCAAAAAATCTATATAGCCCAGGGTGCGTGTCCCCCAACCAAAGGCACCATCGATCAAGGCAAAAATAAACAGCGGTGTCTTCAAAGCCCACTCCTCAAGATCAGGCAAAATCGGCTTTAGGCTGCTTGGGACACTCTTACCATCTGGATAATCAGGCGCAAGGCAGACAAGATCCGGCCCCAGGTCCTGAACAAAAGCCGCCCTCTCTTCAAAACCAACCTGGCTGCAGTTTAACCTCTCCGCGATCAGCCCGTCATCAATGCAGAGCTCTCCTCTTGGGATTCTGTCTGGAAGTTGATGGCTGACAGC
>JBASML010000244.1:0-7914 GCA_049656845.1 Syntrophaceticus sp. | reverse complement strand
GGCTGATGCCGCTTTGATGATGCAGCTCGGAGCAGATGGGGTGTTTGTGGGTTCAGGAATCTTTAAGTCTGCTGACCCTGCTCCCAGGGCAAAAGCCATTGTAGAAGCTGTTAAAAATTATAATAATCCCCAGGTGTTGGTTGACGTTTCCCGGGGGTTGGGTGAGGCCATGCAGGGCCTGGAGATCTCCAGCATGGCACCGGATGAGCGCCTGGCGGGAAGAGGCGGAGACTAACAAGGCCTAGTAAATCTCAGTAATTCGACAAATAATGCGTTTATTTGATGAATATCTATATTTGCGTCTTTTTAGAGGATTATTAAAGCTTTGACAATGGGTTGGTTTGTATTCTAATATTGTATTAGTGAATAACATCACAAGTAGGATGATGAATACGGAAGAATAAGAGATTTATCTCTTATACCGAAGAAGCAAGTCGATATCTCTTACCCGTGATAGCGATGAAACTTTCAGGTTTGAGGACCGTATTCTGACTAACCCTGGAAAGCTTTAGGGCGCCGAAGGGGCAAGCCTGCAAACAGGTGAAACTCTCAGGTATGATACAGGGCATGGGGAAATTATTTCCCTATGCCCTGTTTTTTTATATAATATTTGGCAAGATTATTTGGCAAGATTATAGTAGAACCATGAATCAAGCAGAATAAATACTAAAAACCAAAAAGGATGTGAGCTTGTGGAAATCTATGATCTGTTAATCATAGGTGGGGGCCCTGCTGGTTTAGCAGCAGGAATTTATGGTTCCAGGGCGCGTCTGAAGACAGTGATCTTAGAAAAAGGAAGCCCAGGTGGGCAGGCTGCAACCACCGAAGAGCTGGAAAACTACCCGGGTTTTCCTGGGGGGACAACGGGACCAGGTTTGATGAAAGCCATGGCAGACCATGCCAGGAGTTTTGGAACAGATATAAAAAAAGAGAATGTAGTTGATTTAGATTTAGGCGGGGAAATCAAGGTAATTAAAACTAAGGGTGGAACTGAATACAGGGCAAGAGCTGTAGTGCTGGCCACTGGGGCACACCCAAGGTCTTTGAATATTAAAGGTGAAAAAGAGTTGATAGGTAAGGGTGTCTCTTACTGTGCCACCTGTGATGCGGATTTTTTTGAGGACCTGGAAGTTGTTGTTGTAGGGAGTGGGGATGCTGCTGTTGAAGAGGCTATCTATCTCACCAAGTTTGCCAGCAAAGTATCAATTATCGTTATCCATGATCAGGGGATTCTTGACTGTAACAAACTTAGTGCTGAAAGGGCCTTTGCCAACCCCAAAATTCACTGGATCTGGTCCTCTGTATTAGAAGAGATCAAAGGTGATGGCATTGTGGAAAGTGTGGTCATCAAGAATCTCAAAACAGGGCAGCTGACTGAGATGGAGACCAATGGTGTGTTCTTTTTCGTGGGAACAGTGCCTAATACTGACTTCCTGCAGGGTAAGGTTGACTTGGATGACACGGGATATATTATCACCAATGAGAGGATGGAAACCTCAGTCCCTGGTGTTTATGCTGCAGGTGATGTCCGAGTCAAATATTTGAGACAGGTGGTGACCGCTGCGGCAGATGGTGCTGTTGCTGCTGTGGCTGCTGAGAGATATTTAGCAGAAGAGGAGTTTTTTAAAGAACAGGTCTCAGACTTTGAGGGTACTGTGGTCGCTGTTTTTTGGTCTCCTCAGAATGAGAAGAGTATTAATGCTGTAGCCTGTTTGGAAAAGGTAGCGCAAGAGTTAGGTGATCAGGTAAAATTAGTGAAGATCGATGTTTCTAGAAGTGAGGTCATGCTTAAACGTTATCAGGTTTCAGCGGTTCCTACTGTTTTATATTTTGTGAAGGGTGAGGTGGTCGGCAGAAACTCTGGAGAGATCACTGTTCATAACATCAAAAAGCAGATCGCAGATTTGCAAAATTAAATCACAAGGAGGTCAAGCTGTTGTTAGTTGTGGATAAGGAAAATTTTGAAAAAGAAGTGCTTCAATACCAGGGGGTTGCTGTGGTGGATTTTTGGAGCCAGAAGTGTGAGCCTTGTAAGGCCCTCATGCCTGAGGTAGAAGAATTGGCTGCCAAATATGAAGGAAAAGCTAAATTCTGTAAGCTGGATACCGGTGGAAACAGAAGGTTAGCTATCAGCCAAAAGGTATTGGGGCTGCCAACCATCGCCTTTTACAAGGATGGAGAAAAGGTGGCTGAGTTCAGTAAAGAGTTTTCTATGGAAGAGGTAGAAAAGAAGCTTCAGGAGTTAATCTAAAAAAGATAATTGTGAAAGGGGTGAACAATTTGCGCTTAGAAATTGGCAATATCTTGATCAAAGATGTTCAATTTGGTGCAAAAACCGAAGTCAATAATGGGGTTCTCTTTGTGAACAAGGATGAGCTGGCACAGGTTACTGGCAATGATGAACGCATAGCTTCAGTTGAAGTTTACTTAGCAAAACCCGGTGATCAAACAAGGATCATTCCTGTGAAAGATGTCATCGAACCCCGGGTCAAGGTTTCGGGAAATGGCGGGGTGTTTCCTGGTTTTATCAGTAAAGTGAATACTGTTGGGGAGGGGCGGACCCATGTCCTCAAGGGTGCTGCTGTAGTTACCACTGGAAAGATAGTCGGTTTTCAGGAGGGTGTGATCGATATGTCAGGCCCAGGGGCTGAGTATACACCCTTTTCTAAAACCATGAATGTTGTCGTAAAGATCGATCCTGTTAAGGGGCTGCACCAGCATGAGCATGAAAGTGTAGTGAGATCAGCGGGTTTTAGGGCAGCGGAGTATTTAGGTAGAGCAGGGCAAAATATAGATCCTGATTCTGTTGAGGTTTTTGAAACCAAGCCCCTGTTGGAGCAGGTGAAAGAATACCCGGAACTACCCAAGGTGATTTATGTCTATATGCTGCAGACCCAGGGCTTGCTTCACAACACCTATGTCTATGGTGTGGATGCCAAACAGATTATTCCTACATTTATTTATCCTACAGAGGTAATGGATGGCGCTGTGGTCAGCGGGAACTGTGTTTCCGCATGTGATAAAAACCCCACCTATATACATCAGAACAACCCGGTGATCAATGATCTCTATGAGCGGCATGGAAAAGATTTTAATTTTATCGGTTGTGTGATCACCAATGAAAATGTAACCTTATCTGATAAAGAGCGCTCTTCAGATATGACTGCCAAACTAGTAGAGTATCTCGGTGCTGATGGTGTTATTATTTCTGAGGAGGGTTTTGGCAACCCTGATGCAGACCTGGTCATGAACTGCTCTAAGATCGAGGAAAAAGGGATTAAGACAGTTCTGATCACAGATGAGTATGCTGGGCAGGATGGCGCATCCCAGTCATTGGCTGATTCCACAAAATATGGAGATGCTGTTGTATCTGTCGGTAATGCCAATGAGGTGATTACACTGCCACCTATGAAAACTGTTATCGGATACCCGGAGGTTGCTGATATTATTGCTGGGGGAACTGCTGGTAGTTTAGGTGAAGATGGCAGCATCACTGCAGAAATCCAAGTTATTACAGGTTCTACTAATGAGTTGGGGTTTGGTTGTTTAACAGCAAGAGAAAACTAAAAATGAAGGGAGTTTAGACAATGCTGAAAGGGAAAAAAGTAGCTATCCTTGGTGACCGTGACGGCATTCCGGGCCCGGCAATTGAAGCATGTGTTGAAACTGCTGGTGCCGAGATCGTTTTTTCCACTACCGAATGTTTCGTTTGAACAGCAGCAGGCGCCATGGACCTGGAGAATCAGGCTAGGATCAAAGATTTAGCTGAGAAGTACGGGAAAGAGAATTTAATCGTTGTACTGGGTGGCGGAGAGGCGGAGGCCTCTGGCCTGGCAGCAGAGACCGTATCTCAGGGTGATCCCACATTTGCAGGTCCACTGGCAGGAGTCTCGTTGGGACTCAAAGCTTATCATATTTTCGAATTAAAAGAGGAGATCGATCCCCAGGTTTATGACGAACAGGTTGGTATGATGGAAATGGTTTTGGATGTGGATGAGATAGTTAATGAAGTGAAGGAATATCGAGGAGATTAAAACAACCTGCACAAGGGGGGATAAGCAGTGACAATTAAAGTTGTTCATTATATTAATCAATTTTATGCAGGAATCGGTGGCGAGGAAAAGGCTGATCACCGACCCGAGGTTCGGGATGGTGTTGTAGGCCCTGGGATGGCTTTCCAGAAGGCTTTTGGTGAAGAAGCAGAGATAGTAGCCACTGTGATCTGTGGTGACACTTATTTTAATGAAAACATGGAGGCTGCCACCTCGGAGATCATTGCCATGATCGAAAAGTACAGCCCTGATGTGGTTATCTGTGGCCCGGCCTTCAATGCCGGCCGCTATGGGGTGGCTTGTGGTGCGGTGGCTGAGGCTGTCAGCAGCAGGCTGGGTGTTCCGGTGGTTTCCGGTATGTATCCGGAAAACCCCGGTGTGGATATGTATAAAAAGTTTGCCTATATCATAGAAACTGCCAATTCCGCTGCAGGAATGAGAAAGGCTGTTGGCCCCATGGCAAAGCTGGCATTGAAACTTGCTCGGGGTGAAAAAATTGGCTCCCCTGATGAAGAGGGCTATATCCCCCGGGGCATCCGCAAGAACCAATTTGTTGCTGAGCGAGGCTCTAAGCGAGCTGTGGATATGCTGGTCAAAAAGCTCACAGGTGAGGAATACACAACTGAGTATCCCATGCCTGTCTTTGACCGGGTGCCCCCCAGCCCAGCCATCAAAGATATCACAAAAGCGAAAATCGCTATTGTTTCTTCTGGCGGCCCGGTTCCTAAAGGCAACCCGGATCATATCGAGTCCTCTAGTGCATCCAAATACGGCAAGTACAGCCTGCAGGGGATCGATGATCTGAATCCTGAAAACAGTGAGACAGCCCACGGTGGGTATGACCCGGTTTATGCCAATGAGGACCTGGATAGGGTTATCCCGGTGGATGTGCTCAAAGAGATGGAGAGGGCAGGTGAAATAGGCTCACTGCACGAATACTGGTATGCCACAGTGGGTAATGGTACTTCTGTAGCCAATGCCAAGAAATTCGCAGCTGAGATAGCAGAGGATCTCAGGAACAGTGGGGTTGATGCTGTGATTCTCACATCTACCTGAGGGACCTGTACTCGTTGCGGTGCAACGATGGTCAAAGAAATTGAGAGAACAGGTATTCCTGTAGTGCATATGTGTACTGTAGTGCCCATTTCTCTCACTGTTGGTGCCAACAGGATTGTTCCCACTGTTGCTATACCACACCCGCTGGGAGACCCATCTCTTAGTAAGGAAGAAGAGAAGAAATTGCGCAGGAAACTGGTGGAGAGGGCATTACAAGCTCTACAGACAGAGGTTGATGGACAAACAGTATTTGATTAGTTGCAGCAAAAAGCGGAGACGCGGGGCGCTGGGGATAGTTCTCGTGTCTCGCACCCCTTGCCCCAGCGAATTATGGATATGGAGGTTAAAAGGGTGAATTTTCCGGTTATCAAAGGTGCCGGTTATGCCTTGATCCATGCCCCACAAATGGCACTTTATCAGGGTACGACACCAGCAACAGAGCGAAGGAAGAGGCCTGATTCGGAGTATTTGGAAAAGTTACCCAAGCATTTGAGGGATTTTAATGATGTGGTAAGGTATGCTCCCAACCAGGTTTATATAGGCAATATGTCGCCAGATGAATTAAAGGAACTGCCGCGCCCCTGGTATAAAAACTCTCCTCAAAAAGCCGATCGCGACGGTAAATTTGGTGAGATTATGCCTGAGGATGAGTTTATAGGGCTCTTAAAGGTCGTAGATGCTTTTGATCTGGTTCTCCTAGAAGAATCCTTCCAGAGCAGTGTTAGGTCTAAGCTGGCTGAACACCCAGCAGTAGGTGGATTGAAACTGTTAAGCAAACTGGATAGCGGTTCTGTTCGAGAGGAAGAGATTGCTGAGCTTGTGGAGCAAAAGATCGCTGTGCCCATTTACTTTGACAGCAAAGTTGTGGGCTGTGTAAAAAGGGCACATGAATTTGATCCTGCTTTAAGTGCCGATGTGATGTTAGAAAATTTGGTGAGCAAGGCCTCTGCTAGTTTGGTTTTTTTGCTGCTGCAAAAGAAAACAGGTTTGCAGGCAGAGGATGTGGATTATATAATCGAATGTTCTGAGGAAGCCTGTGGTGATATGAACCAGAGGGGTGGGGGTAACTTTGCTAAAGCCGTTGGAGAGATCTGCGGTTGTGTCAATGCAACTGGTTCTGATACCCGGGGTTTCTGTGCTGCACCCGCCCATGCCCTTGTAGAGGCGGCAGCTCTGGTACAGTCAGGTATTTTTAAAAATGTTGTTGTACTGGCCGGGGGGAGTTCTGCTAAATTGGCTATGAATTCCCGGGACCATATCAAAAAGGGTATACCGGTCTTAGAGGATATGATCGGTGCTTTTGCTGTCCACATCGGGGAAAATGATGGTGTTAACCCGGTGATCCGCACAGATATGGTCGGCCGCCACAGGATAGCCTCAGGGGCGTCACCACAAGCTGTTATACAGGCTATCGTTTATGATCCCCTGGAGTGTGCAGGGATGAGGATCACAGAGATCGACCGTATTTCACCGGAAATGCAGAATCCTGAAATCACAGAACCGGCTGGTGCCGGGGATGTACCTAATGCTAACTATAAGATGATCGCAGCCCTTGGTGTGAAGAAAGGGGATTTCAAAAGAGAAGAATTATTAAAAGCGGTTGATAAATTTGGCATGCCTGGTTTTGCCCCAACTCAGGGCCATATACCATCTGGTGTGCCCTTTATCGGGTTTGCTCGGGAGATGATCTTAGCTCAGCAAATCAAGAGGGTGATGATTATCGGTAAAGGAAGCCTCTTTTTAGGGAGGCTAACCGATCTGTTTGATGGTATATCCCTGATCATCGAGCAGAATACAGGCAAGGTGGAAACCGGGCTGGATAAGGAAGAGATTCGCCAAATGATAGCAGAAGCAATGCGTGATTTTGCGAAAACCTTTATTGCTGGCGGAAAGCAATCAGGGGTGTAATCTATGGATAGGATACGAGATGTAATAGGTGAGGTTTTTTTAGAGGCGGCAGATGCTTTGGAGAGAGGGGGTGTGGGGCGTAAAACCAGAGTTGGCCTCACCATCCTGGGGAGCGAACATGGCCCAGCAGAGCTTCTTGCTGGTGCTGAACTTGCCCAGAGCAGCAATGTGGGCCTGGAAGTGGTTATTATTGGAAGTGGTGTGGAAACGAATCTGGAATTGGTGAAGGCCTCTGATGAGAAAGAGGCGCACCAAAAGATGGATCAGATGCTTGAGCAGGGAAACCTTGATGCCGCGGTAACAATGCATTATAGTTTTCCCATTGGGGTTTCTACTGTAGGCAGAATTATCACTCCAGCCAAAGGCAAGGAGATGTTTTTGGCTACAACTACAGGTACCTCTGGCACAGAGCGGACAGGTGCCATGTTGAGGAATGCCCTTTTGGGTATTGCTGCAGCAAAGGCCTGTGGGGTTAGCGAACCCAGCATAGGGATCCTAAATATCGATGGTGCCAGGCTGGTGGAGAGGGCTTTAAAAGAACTCTCCAGTCAAGGGTATTCCCTCCATTTTGCAGAATCCAGGCGCAGTGATGGTGGTGTGGTGATGCGGGGTAATGACCTGTTACAAGGAGTGCCAGATGTAATGGTTACAGACAGCCTGACCGGGAATGTGTTGATGAAGGTTTTTTCTGCTTTTCACAGTGGGGGCAGCTATGAAGCCTTAGGGTTTGGTTATGGCCCTGGTGTTGGAGAAAGCTATGATAGGATTATCTGCATCATCTCCAGGGTTTCAGGTGCTCCTGTGGTCGCGGGTGCAATTCGCTATGCCGCAGAGTGTGCCAGGGGCAAACTCCTAGAAAAAGCCAGACAAGAATTCGCAAGAGCCAAAAAGGCTGGCT
>JBASML010000243.1:0-13885 GCA_049656845.1 Syntrophaceticus sp. | reverse complement strand
TGAATCGAGAAAATGCGCTCTGTATAACTCCTCCTCACTCTGATAACTGACCAAGTTTATTTTTTTACTCCATTTCTCTATCATTTCTGCGTATAGCCTAAATTTTTCTTGCTCCAATTCTCCCAACTGGATACCTATCTGTTCTGCCCCTTTAATCAATAAATCCATACCCGACTTCATATTCGATCACCTTACTACTCTTCATCATTAATTCATATTATATTTAATTTAGCTTTTATTTACAGTCAACTCTTCTATACCATTTTTATATCACTTAAAGGAAATACCCCCTTTCAGGAGGGTAGACAGGATAATTTAAATAAACCATTTATTTCCCAATACAAAACTCACTGAATATGGAGTCAATTACCTCTTCAGAAACAGTTTCACCTGTAATCTCTCCCATAGTGGAAAAGGCATCCCAAAGATCTATAGCAATAAATTCCAAAGGTAGATCGGCGTTGATGGCAAGATATGCTGAATCTAAATGATCCTTTACTTTCTCTAGAGCAACCTGGTGCCTCTTTCTGGTTAAAAGCACAGCTTCCCCGCTAATGTGCTCAGCGCCAACAACATTCAGTATGGCCTTAGCCAATTCCTTACTACCCCAACCTAGCTTAGACGAGATCTCGATAATAGGGAATTGGTCACCCACATAATTTTTTATTATCTCCAAATTGATCTGTTTTTGCTTAATATCCACTTTGTTTAAGAGGATAATACCTTTTTTGCCTTTTATTAAATTCAAAACCAGGATATCCTCTTCTGTGATCCCAGTGGTCAAATCAAAAAGTGCCAGCACCAAATCAGCTTGTTCTATTACATCCTTTGCCCTTTCTATCCCTAGTGATTCTACCAATCCCACATTCTCTCTGATTCCAGCTGTATCGATAATTCTAAGAGGGATGCCCTCAATCACCAACACCTCTTCGATCAGATCTCTAGTTGTACCCGGAACCTCAGTTACCAGTGCACGTTCCTCTCCTATCAGCATATTCAATAAAGTAGATTTTCCCACATTGGGCTTACCAACCAAAACTGTTGTTAAGCCCTCCCGGTAGAGGCGCCCTATTTGGACACCTTCCAGCAAATGAACAACTTTCTCCTGTATTAAACTAACCTTTTCCAACAGCTCTTTCTGAGGGAGGGGTTCTACATCTTCAGGAAAATCTATCTCTGCTTCTATCTGAGCCAAAATAGATTTTATCTCATTTTTTAATTCACCAATTCCCGCAGCCAGCTTTCCTGTCAGTTGTTCGCACGCAAGATCAGCGCCTTTATTGCACCTCGCCCTAATCAGATCCAACACAGCTTCAGCCTGGGTTAGATCTATTCTTCCATTTAAAAATGCACGTTTCGTAAACTCTCCCGGTTCAGCTATACGCGCCCCCTTTTCTAGCACTAGATCTAAGACACGCCTTGCGGGAAGCACACCACCATGACAGTAAATCTCAACCACATCTTCCCTTGTATATGTACGCGGGCTTTTCATAACACAAAGAAGCACTTCATCGACAATATTGCTCCCATCACATATATAACCAAGATGTACAGTATGTGATTCCACAGTTAAAAGATCTAAATTTTTTTTACGTGGTTTAAAAATAGATGCCGCTAATTTCACAGCACCCTTTCCACTTAAACGTATAATGCTGATAGCAGCCTCTCCAAGTGCTGTCCCCAAAGCTGCAATCAGATCATTCTCTTGCATAGCATCATAACTCCTTAAAAATAATTATCTTAAGCCTGAGGCCAATTTCCGAAAACTATCATAAAAAGAAACTATCTCCTATATTTTAGATTATCAAAAAAAAGATAAAAGAAGGGGGAATTTATTCCCCCTTATTATTTCTAAAATTATTTAATTTATTTTATGCCCCTTTGTTATTATAACAGACTACAACCTTACGATATGGATCCTCACCACAACTTAAAGTTGAAACACGATCATTATTCTGGAGCTCCAAGTGGATGATACGCCGCTCCTGTGGTGTCATAGGTTCAAGCATTACATCAGTTTTGGTTCTACATACACGTTCAGCTGTTTTGCGAGCTAATCTCCGCAAAGACTGCTCCCGCCTACTGCGGTAACCTTCAGCATCAATTATAATTCGAACTCTTTCTTCTAGTTTTTTATTGACTGCCAAATTAGCTAACATTTGTAATGAATTAAGTGTTTTTCCACGTCTGCCAATTATAAATCGAACATCTTTCCCTGTAAACTCAACATTCCAGTATTCATTATCATATGATAAGCTATATTCAATATCTAACTCCATGGCTTCTATAACTTCATCTAAAAAATTTCTAATCACCTGTTCAGGTGTTACTTTCAAGGTAACACGTATTCTGGCTTGTTTTCCTCCGATTATTCCAAATAATCCACGGGATCCCTCTTCCAAAACATCAATATCAACCTGTTCCCTGGTTACATCCAGTTCTTTTAAGGCATTTTGTACAGCTTCCTCTATACTGCTGCCATCAACTTCAATGGATTTCATGCCTGTGATCCTTCTCCCTTCACAGCCTTTGCTGATCTTCTGATCACTATCATCTCCACAGCACTAACCAGGCTGAACATGACCCAATACAATGTCAATCCGGCAGGTAGTGTACGTGCGATCCACCCAACAAACAACGGCATAATAATAAGCATTGTTCTTTGGGTCTGATCAATTTTTCCTGCAGAAGCCATACTAGACATGTATTGCTGCCCAAATGTTGCTACTACTGTTAGTAATGGTAAAATAATCGGATCAGGCATCCCTAAATTTTCTACCCATAGAAACTGTGCTTTATCAAGATTTACAAATGATGGGTGATTTACTGGATCAAAAAATGTACGCAGTGAAGTAAACAGTGCAAAAATTATTGGCATCTGGATAAGAAGAGGAAGGCATCCAGCAAAGGGGTTAGCACCCTTTTCTTTATATAACTTCATCATCTCTTGCTGTGCCTTTTCCGGTTTATCTTTGTATTTATCTTGAATAGATTTAATCTTCGGCTGTAATTCCTGCATCGCATTCATAGATTTCATCTGCATGTTTGTTAGTGGAAAGAGCAGCAGTTTTACAGCAATAGTAAAAAATATAATCGCTAATCCGTAGCTTGGTATATTCAACCATTCTGTGGCTAAATAAAAGTATTGAATGATCATGCTAAATCCTTGTATAATGTCCTGCCACAAATCGTTCCCGCCACGCCATCTACTGCCGGGCAGGTGTCACCTCCTGAAATTATATTTTATTGTTCAATCATGGCACCGGGTCATAACCACCATTACAAAACGGGTGGCACCTGGCAAGGCGATATAAAATTAATATGATTGCATAAAAGATACCGTGCTTTTCTAACGCTTGCACAGCATATTCCGAACAAGAAGGATAAAACCTGCATACTGGTAGATGCCATGAAGACCAATATTTTTGATAAACTTTAATTAACATTATTAACAATCTTTTACACATTATTATACACCGGCTTAACTATTATAACTAGTTATATTAACCGACTTTTCTTTAATAGATGTTCAAAATCCTTCTTTAAATCATAAAAATCAGCTGAAACCGCATCTTTTTTAATATTGACCACCAAATCCAAACCATCTGAAATTAGAGGTTGATATTGGTTTAATATCTCCCTTACCCTTCTCTTTACCTTGTTTCTCTGTACAGCCTTTTTAATTTTACGAGAAGGGGCAATACCAATTCTAGTCTTACCTGAGTCTATTCTGTTCAGATATCGCAAAACAAAAAAGCGCGACCAATGAACCTGGCCTTTTTCATAGACAGCTCTAAACTCACTGTTTTTTCGGAGGCGGTTTTCATGTTTTTTATTTTTTATTATGCTGTTAATTTATTACGTCCCCTTGAACGCCGTCTTTTAATTACCCTGCGCCCAGATCTTGTCCTCATTCTTCTCAAAAAACCATGAACCCTTTTTCTTTTTCTTTTTTTCGGCTGATAAGTTCTTTTCAATTCTACCAATCCTTTCTGCTATTCATTTCTGTATTTCATTCACCTAAAATTTCCTCATACTTTCTTTATTAATTATAGACAACTACTTTACTATGTCAAGCAATTGAATCCTGGAGATTCTATGGCTTGTACAGTACGGAAATCTTTGTTATATTAAATAATGCATTGTAATTATCAACACCTTGCTAACATATTGTGGATATCTTTATAGGAGTGTATTATTCTTGTCAAAAACAAAGCTTGATGATATTTGGAATGATGTCCTTGAAATTTTAAAAAAAGAACTTGATGAACACAGTTTTTCGACATGGGTTAATACAACAAATCCACTAGCCTATCATGATGGGACACTAGTTATTCTTACTTTAAATGAATTTTCCCGGGATTGGTTGGAAACTCGCTTTAGTGCTTTGATCCGCTCTTATTTAGAATTTAAATATAATCAAAACTTTACCCTACGCTTTATAACACCAAACAGTAAAGAAAATATATTTTTTCCTAAAAACAACCTACGCCCATCTTTAAATCCAAAATATAATTTTGATTCATTTGTGGTGGGCAATAATAACAGGCTTGCCCATGCAGCTGCCCTTGCAGTCGCAGAATCTCCCAGCAAGGCTTATAACCCTCTCTTTATCTATGGAGGTGTAGGCCTCGGCAAAACACACCTTTTGCATGCTATAGGCCATTATGTCTTAGATAGCGATCAGAACTATAAGGTTGTCTATGTATCATCTGAAACATTTACTAATGACCTTATTAATTCCATTAAAGACGACCAGACCGTCGAGTTTCGTAATAAGTACCGCTCTGTTGATGTTCTTTTAATCGATGATATTCAATTTTTAGCAGGTAAAGAGAGAACCCAGGAGGAGTTTTTCCATACCTTTAATGCTCTTCATGAGGCTAATAAACAGATAATTATTTCAAGTGACCGCACACCAAAAGAAATACCTACCCTTGAGGATAGGTTGCGATCGCGTTTTGAGTGGGGTTTGATCGCTGATATTCAAAAACCTGATCTAGAAACAAGAGAGGCAATATTAAGAAAAAAAGCCCAAATGGAAAACATAGAGATTCCAGATGAGTTAATACGATTTATCGCCTCAAATATTAAATCTAATATTAGAGAATTAGAAGGTGCCCTTCTGCGGGTAGTTGCCTTTGGCAACCTCAACCAACAAGAGATTAATCTAGATCTAGCAAAAGAAGCATTAAAAGATATACTAACAGGTAATCACATGAAAACCATTACAATTCCTATGATACAAAAAGTCGTTGCACAATTTTATAATTTAAAAATAGATGACTTTAAATCTCGCAGAAGAACAAGAAATGTTGCCTTTCCACGCCAGATCGCTATGTATCTCTCAAGGGAACTCACAGATGCCTCTCTACCTGTTATCGGCCAGGAATTTGGAGGACGTGATCACACAACAGTTATTCATGCTTGTGATAAAATAAAAAAATGTATAGAAAATGATGCAGAGATAGAAGATGATATTAATAAAATTACAGATATGCTAAAATCTTCATCATAGTTATACACGATCAGTCCCCAAGCCCTCAATAAGTTGTCCACAAAATCATAAAGATAATAAATCCTTTTAAATAAAGGACTACAACCACGAATTCACAATATACCGCCCCCTATTACTAATCCTCCTAGTAATTTATATTAAAATATATTAATAAAAAGGGAGGTTGCATTCTTGAAAATTACCTGTAATAAAAGTGAATTAAGTCATGCTTTATCATCATTATGCAGAATTGTTCCAGTTAGAACTAATTATCCTATATTAACAGGTTGTCTACTTACAGCTATTGGTCAAACCCTTATATTGCAATGCACAGATTTAGAATTAAGCCTTGAAATAAATATTCCTGTGCAGGTAGAAGAAGAAGGCAGCCTTATTGTAACAGCTAAACATTTTTTTGATTTGGTACGTAAACTGCAAGGTGATCGATTATCCCTTTCTTGGTCTGAGGAAAGTAAATTATTAGAATTAAACTATGATACTGCAAAAAGTAATTTTTTTACATGGGATGCTGAGGAATTTCCACTAACAGAACAAAAACCAATAGAATATAAAATAAACTTTCCAGGTGGCAAATGGAAAAAAATAATCAATAAAGTTATAACAGCTGCTGCTTCACAGGATGTGCGAATTAATTATGCCGGTGTATATGTGCGGTTTGATAATAAAAAAATACAAATGGCTGCCACAGATGCTTATAGGCTTGCTTTTATCAAAATACCCAATACTACTGATATTGTAGATTGTGATCTATTTATTCCAGTTAAGGCATTAATAGAGGTTAATCGCCTAGCAGCAGATAGCAAAGATTTAGAGATTTCCTGGAACGCGGGAAACATCTATTTTAAAACAGAGGAATTTATATTAAGTTCACGTTTAATCAACAACCAATTTCCTGATTATGAAAAAGTGATCCCTCAAGAACCAGAGCTTAAAATCAATGTGCCCAGAGATATACTGCTTACAACTTTAGAAAGGGCATCACTTTTTGTTTCACCTGAAGAGCAGTATGCGGTAGCGGTCCTTAAAGTAGAAGATGACAGGCTTATTTTAACAGCACATGCTACTGAAATAGGATCTTTAGAAGAAATCATTTTTCTCCAAGAGCCTACTGTAAAAAACTGTGAGGCCAGTTTTAATGCTAAATATCTTTTAGATCCACTGCAGGTAATGGATAAAGAATATGTAACCCTCTGTCTCAATGGAACAAGCGGGCCTGCTGTTTACATCGAGGATGATGAAGAAGGATTTTACCTGCATTTGATCAGCCCGGTCTGCAGGGTCAGTTAGGCAGGTATCTAAATCGAATGTTGAAATATTTATCCCTGCAAAATTTTAGGAGTTATAAACAACTGGAATTTAAACCAAAAACAGGGGTTTTAATTTTAACAGGTGCCAATGGCACTGGAAAAAGTAATCTTTTGGAAAGTATTTTTTATCTGGGTACGGGGTATTCTTTCCGTCAGGCTAGAGATGATAATCTAGTGCGTTTCGGTTCTAGCTATTTTGTAATCAAAGGGGTTATTGAAAACAAGGGAATTGAATATAAAATTGAAGTTATTTACAGACAGGACCAACGCAAAAAGACAACTAAAATAAACGGAAAAAATGCATTATCTGGCAGTTGTACTGATTACCTGCCTGTGGTGATCTTTTCTCCCCTGGATTTAATGTTGGTTAAGGGAGGCCCATCTGGTAGAAGGCGCTTTCTCGACCTGGTGGTCGGACAATTAAGGCCGCAGCATAACAAGGATCTCCACTATTATTCCAGTATTTTACAGCAGCGAAATAAACAGCTACGGGGAGTGAGTATTTCTAATCAAGAATTACTCCCATGGGATCAGCAGTTGGCCTCTGTAGGTGCGCGTATTTGGAAAAGAAGGGTTGTTGTCCTTTCTCAGCTTTTGTTATTAAGTTCAAAGATCTTTATGTCTTTAAGTGAAGGAAGGATACTGGAGGGGTTATATAGGTCACAGATTAGTGATCTGGAAGCTGGGGATGATATAGAACGGTATCAGCAAGTTTTTATAGAATCACTTCAAAAAACAAGAAATCATGATCGAAGGGTAAAAGCCACAACAGTGGGTCCCCATAGAGATGATTTTGTTCTTTATCTAAACAAAAGAGATGCACGCCTTTATGCCTCTCAAGGTGAACAGAGATTAATCTCTTTAGCACTGAAGATTGGCCACTACCATCTGCTTTCCCAGGAACAACGGCTGGATCCCGTTTTACTTCTGGATGATGTTTTTTCAGAGCTCGATGAAAGACACAGAGTTTTTGTGTTAGAAGGAATGAAGCAGAGCAGCCAGGTGATTGCTACAACTACAACATCCTTTAAAGATAGTTCTGTAGATAAAACATTTTTAACCGATGATATTATGATAGTAAAACAGAAAAATTTTTAAAGGAGGATCTTACATGTATCTACATATCGGGGGAAATATGATGGTTCCTTTTGAGGAACTAGTGATGATTATCGATCTAGAATCAGGCAGCCATAAAGAAGCCACTAAAGAGTATTTGAGTTTAGCGGATTGGGAAAATAAGATGGTTTATGTAGGCGAGAAAAACAAAAATAAAAGTGTGATCATAACAAAAGATATGGTTTTTTATTCTCCGATATCTGTGGATACCCTTGTAAAAAGAGCAAAGATTTAAAGTACTCCTCTAATTTCATTCAATCAATAGAGTATAATCTAGTGAGGGATAACAGCTTAATCTGGCTTTATCCCTTCATAAGAGCTGACATCCCAACTCATATTTGCTGTTTCTTTGTTTTTGGCTTATCTGTAACATTCGTTGATTTCACCTTTATTAAACAAGTATCATCAAACTGTGTTGGTAATCGATTTTATAGGTCAGACATAACTTTTTTGTAAACCCATATAGATTACCAAAAAATTTTTTTGTTTAATTTAATACCCATTAGAAGTAACTTTCCTAATTGACTCATTATACAGATATTATACAAATATGGTATAATTTAATTGTGTTTTGTTTCAGCATAAAGGAGGCTATAATATGCACCAAGACAATGATCACTTAAAAAATAACAACAATTATGATGCCAGCCAGATTGAAGTTTTAGAAGGAATGGAAGCTGTCAGGCGCCGTCCTGGTATGTATATCGGGGATACAGGTCAAAGGGGGCTGCACCAACTTATTTTTGAATTAATAGATAACAGTGTTGATGAAGCTCTAGCGGGTTTCTGTGATTTGATTAAAATAATTTTAAATAGTGATGGCAGTGTAACTGTAAGTGATAATGGCCGGGGTATTCCAGTTGATATTCACCCTCGAACCGGACGCCCTGCAGTGGAGGCAACATTAACACTCCTTCATGCCGGAGGTAAGTTCGGTGGCCATGGGTATGAAATTTCCGGCGGGCTGCATGGAGTGGGTCTTTCTGTTGTTAATGCGTTGGCCCGTTGGCTGCAAATAGAAATAAAGAGAGATGGAAAGCATTACATCCAAAAGTATGAGCGGGGAAAGGTAAAATCCCCTTTAAAAATTATAGGTAATACAGATGAAACCGGAACAACGGTAACCTTTCTTCCTGATGATAAGATATTTACTGAATTAGATTATAATAGGGAATATTTATCTGCTCGTATCAGGGATCTTTCCTATCTCAACAAAGGGCTCCGCTTTATTTTTATTGACCAGATCCAGGGGAAGAAAAAAGAGTTTTATCATGAGGGGGGTATCGCTGATTTTGTTAGTACCCTAAACAAAAATAAAGAGGTTTTGCATAAAGAACCCCTTTATTTTGAGGTTAAAAGAGATGATATTCTAGTAGAGATAGCACTTCAATATAACTCTGGTTATACGGAGAATATTTTTTCTTATGTGAATAATATCCATACCCAAGAGGGCGGCACCCATGAGACTGGATTTAAAACAGCTTTAACCCGGGTGATCAATGATTATGGAAGGCGTGCTGGATTAATCAAGGAAAATGAAGAAAACTTAACCGGGGAAGATGTAAGGGAGGGCCTTACTGCTGTAATCAGTATCAAATTAAAAGATCCTCAATTTGAAGGACAAACTAAAACTAAGTTGGGTAACAGTGAGGTGCGTGGTGTTGTCGACTCTGTGGTCAGTGAATATCTGACAACTTTTTTAGAGGAAAATCCAGGATCTGCTAAACTGATCACTGAAAAAGCCCTGCAGGCATCAAGGGCGCGAGAAGCAGCGAGAAAAGCCAGGGAACTGACCAGGAGGAAGTCAGCATTGGATCATTTGAGTTTACCTGGTAAACTAGCTGATTGTGTTTCCAAAAAGCCTGAGGAGTGCGAAATTTATATAGTTGAGGGTGATTCTGCTGGTGGTTCTGCCAAACAGGGCCGTGACCGCCGCTATCAGGCTATCCTCCCTTTAAGGGGTAAAATTATCAACGCTGAAAAAGCAAGGATTGATAAATTGCTGGCCAATGAAGAGATTAAAAATATTATTACTGCGATAGGTACAGGGATTTTGGATGATTTTGATATCAGCAAGGCACGCTATCATAAGATTGTAATCATGAGTGATGCTGATGTTGATGGTTCTCACATTAGAACACTGCTTTTAACATTTTTCTACCGTTATATGAGGCCACTGATCGAAGCTGGTTATGTTTATATTGCACAGCCGCCCCTTTATAAAGTGCAAAAAGGGAAAAAATTTGAATATGTTTATGATGACCATGAATTGGAAAAACTACTTAAAAACTGGAACTCCAATAATATAAGCATCCAGAGGTACAAGGGCCTTGGAGAGATGAACGCTGACCAACTTTGGGAAACCACCATGGACCCAGATAAGCGCACTATGCTCCAGGTTACCTTGGAGGATGCCATTGCAGCTGATGAAATTTTCACCACCCTGATGGGAGAGAAAGTAGAGCCGCGAAGAGAATTTATTCAGAGTCATGCCAAAGAGGTCAGGAATTTGGATATATAATATTTTTCGATTTCCATTGTTTGTTATAAAAATAACGGCGAATGATAGTAAGAGATTGGTGCCTGGCACCGTTATTGGCTATCATGGCCATTACCGGGTCAGGCTTGCTTTATTGTTGCAGTCCGTTAATTGGCTTTATACTACTAATTGCCATTAGTTGTTAATTATTACTATATAATTGATGATTATAAAATTCTTACCATTTTACTGATAGTGGGGATATTGGCAATATGCTCTCACAGGTTTATAATATACTAGGATTATACGAAGGAGGAGATGTGATTGCCGACCTCTGGTTCGGTTCTCCCAATAGATATTAATGAGGAAGTAAAAAAATCATATTTAGACTATGCCATGAGTGTGATTGTAGGGCGAGCTCTCCCAGATGCCCGGGATGGACTCAAGCCCGTGCAGAGGCGAATTCTCTATGCCATGTATGATGCAGGAATCACGCCAGATAAACCACACAAAAAGAGTGCTGTCGTCGTGGGTAATGTTTTGGCACGCTATCACCCCCATGGAGATGCGGCTGTTTATGATGCACTGGTGCGCTTAGCCCAGGATTTTTCCTGCCGCTACCCCCTTGTGGATGGGCACGGCAACTTCGGCTCTATAGATGGGGATGCTCCCGCAGCCATGCGCTACACTGAGGTTCGTTTAGCTCCCATCTCCCTGCAGCTGCTGGCTGATATTGAGCAGGATACTGTGGATTTTATTCCTAACTATGATGAATCCCAAAAAGAACCCTCTGTTTTGCCCAGCAGGTTTCCTAACCTACTGGTCAATGGGTCTGCGGGGATTGCGGTGGGGATGGCTACTAATATTCCCCCCCATAATCTAAGTGAAGTAATAGATGGATTGGTTTATTTTATTGATCACCCTGAGGCAACCATTGATGATCTCATGAAATATATCCCTGGCCCTGATTTCCCCTCTGGAGGCTTTATTCTCGGCCGGGACGGAATCAAAGATGCCTATACAACTGGCCGCGGCTCTGTGGTTATGAGGGGAAGAGCTGAGATAGAAACTGACGAGGGTAACCGCAGCAGGATTGTGATCACCGAACTCCCTTATCAGGTGAACAAGGCCCTGCTGATCGAAAAAATTGCTGAACTGGTACGTGATAAAAAGATCGAAGGAATAAGTGATCTCCGTGATGAATCTGACCGCACTGGAATGAGGGTTGTTGTAGAATTAAAAAGAGATGCTAACCCCAATGTGGTTTTGAACAGGCTGTATAAGCATACCAGGTTGCAGGACACCTTTGGTGTGATTATGATCGCACTGGTTGATGGGCAGCCGCGCCTCCTCAATCTAAAGGAGGTCCTGGATCACTACCTGCAGCACCAGGTGACAGTGGTACGGCGCAGGACACAGTACCAACTGCGGCGTGCTATGAGTCGACTGCACATTGTAGAAGGGTTGGTCACAGCTCTCGATCATATCGATGAGGTGATCAATCTGATTAGGTCATCACAAACCGAAGCAGAGGCCCGCCAGGGATTGATACAGAACTTTGGTTTAAGTGAGGAGCAGGCCCAGGCCATTATGGATATGCGCCTGCGGCGCTTGACCGGTTTGGAGCGCAGTAAGCTGTTAGATGAGAAAAAAGAGCTGGAAGATAGGATCAGCTATTTGAAAAAACTTTTGTCTCGGGAGGAACTGCTCCGGGGTGTGGTACGTAAAGAGCTTTTAGAAGTTAAGAAAAAATTTGGTGATTACAGAAGAACTGTGATCACCAGCAAGGTTTCCCATGTTAAGGAGGAGGATATAATTCCCGAGGAGAATGTGGTGGTCACTTTGACCAGGCATGGCTATATCAAAAGGATTCCGGTTAATACCTACCGTGGCCAGCACCGTGGGGGGAGGGGGATTACCGCCCTGACCACCAAGGAGGAGGACCTGGTGGAGCAGCTTTTTGTGGCCTCTACCCACAGCTATATGCTCTTCTTTACTAACCGTGGTAAGGTCTATCGCATTAAGATCTATGAAATCCCTGAGGGTTCACGTCAGGCTAAAGGGACAGCCCTGGTTAATCTAATCCCCCTGGATAATGATGAGGAGGTCACTGCTGTGATTCCATTAAGGGAGTTTAGCAGTGATAAATATCTGTTCATGGCTACCAGGAAGGGGATCGTGAAAAAGGGTGTTTTAAGTGATTACGATTCTGTAAGAAAAGATGGGATCATAGCCCTCCGTTTACGACCTGGGGATGAATTAATCGGTGTACGCCTTACTGAGGGAAAATGCGACATCACATTGGTTACCAAAAATGGGAAGGCTCTTTGTTTCAATGAAGAGGATGTAAGGCCCATGGGTAGAACTGCTACCGGGGTAATCGGGATCCGCCTGGACAAAGGTGACCAGGTTGTGGGTATGGAACGTTTAGGGAAAGACGGGCAAATGCTTGTGATCACAGAAAAGGGATACGGCAAACGCACAGATATAAAAGAATACCGTCTCCAAAAGAGAGGCGGCAAGGGGATCATCACCCTTAAGGTTACTGACCGTAACGGTTACCTGGTAGGGGTTAGGATAGTTGATGACCGTGATGAGATACTCTTGGTCAACAGTGATGACAGCATTATTCGTATACCAGTTCAAGAAATACCTCAGCAGGGACGCAATACCCAAGGTGTAAGATTGATGCGCTTAAATGAGGGGGAGCGGGTTGTTGCTGTTGCTAAAGTTCCACCTGCCAGCATCGATGATGTGGAGAAGGTCGATTAGTGCTGCTATTGCTACTTTTTGATAGGTAAAGTAGAATAATTACACAAGTGTATTTGTTGGAAAGGATGGGGTGATGGTGGAGAAAAAACGTACCAGTAATACGATCAATGAGCTGCTGGAAAAGTTCAAGGGTGGTGTGATCATGGATGTGACCACACCAGAGCAGGCAAAGATCGCTGAGGAAGCAGGTGCCTGTGCGGTAATGGCTCTGGAGCGTGTACCTGCTGATATTCGGGCAGCAGGTGGGGTGGCGCGAATGGCTGACCCAGATATTATTTCCAGGATTATGGATATGGTAAGTATACCTGTAATGGCTAAGGTGCGTATCGGCCACTTTGTGGAGGCTCAGATCCTGGAGGCTCTTGGTGTGGATTTTATCGATGAAAGCGAAGTTCTTACCCCAGCTGATGAGGTATATCACATCAACAAGCATCAATTTCAAGTACCCTTTGTCTGTGGGGCAAGGGATCTTGGTGAGGCCCTGCGTAGGATCGGGGAGGGTGCAGCAATGATCCGCACAAAAGGTGAGGCAGGGACCGGAAATATTGTAGAGGCTGTGCGCCACATGAGGACAGTTCAGGATGGGATCAGATGGGTCAAAGGGCTTCCAGAAGAGGAATTGATGGCTGCGGCCAAAAAACTGGGAGCGCCCTACGAATTGGTAAAAGAAGTGGCTTTTACTGGTAAACTGCC